>JAEUKU010000086.1 GCA_016794075.1 Rhodospirillaceae bacterium | reverse complement strand
TCGAAGAGCGGGCCGGAGATCTTCGCCTGGTAATCCTGCGCGCAGCGGGGCGCCCGGCCGCACGCCAGCGCGGCATCGTCCAGGTGGCCGCAGGGGCACGGATTCATCGCCGCCACCAGCTGGATGCGCGAGGGGTAGGTGACATGGGCGTTGGCGCGGGCGATGGAAACGCGGCCCGATTCCAGCGGCTGCCGCAGCGCTTCCAGGGTGGCGCGCTGGAACTCCGGTAGCTCGTCCAGGAACAGCACGCCGAGATGCGCGAGCGAGACCTCGCCCGGCTTCGCCCGCTGGCCGCCGCCGACCAGCGCGGGCAGCGAGGCGGAATGATGCGGGTCGCGAAAGGGGCGCAGGCGCTTCAGCCTGCCCTCCGGCAATTGCCCGGCCAGCGAATGCACCATGCTGACCTCGAGCGCCTCGGCCGGGTCGAGCGGCGGCAGCAATCCCGGCAGGCGCGCGGCCAGCATCGACTTGCCGGAGCCGGGCGGGCCGATCATCAGCAGGTTGTGGCCGCCGGCCGCGGCGATCTCCAAGGCGCGCTTGGCGCTTTCCTGGCCCTTGATGTCCTTGAGGTCGGGATAGAGCCCGCTTTCCTCGGCCAGCAGCGGCTTCGGGCCTGAGAGCAGCTGCGTGCCCTTGAAGTGGTTGATCAGGGCGATGAGGTTGCCGGGCGCCAGCACGTCGATCTCGCCGGCCCAGGCCGCCTCGCCCCCTTGTCTTTCCGGGCAGATCAGGCCGGCGCCCTGCGATGCCGCGAAGATCGCCGCCGGCAGCACGCCGGCCACGGGTGCGATCGAGCCATCGAGGCCGAGCTCGCCCAGGCACACGTAGCGCGCCAGATCCTCGCCGTTGATCGCGCCGATGGCGACGAGCAGGCCGAGCGCGATCGGCAGGTCGTAATGCGTGCCCTCCTTGGCGAGGTCGGCGGGGGCGAGGTTGACGACGATGCGCTTGGGCGGCAGCGCCAGGCCGATGGCGGTCAGCGCCGCGCGCACGCGTTCGCGGCTTTCGCCCACCGCCTTGTCGGCCAGGCCGACGACGACGAAGGCCGGCAGGCCGCCGGCGACCTGCACCTGCACGTCGATGCCGAGGACCTCGACGCCCTGGAAGGCGACGGTGCGGATGCGCGCGACCATTGATTCTGCGCCGAGCCCCCGAGCCGAGCGAGTTGAAGCCGGCACGGATGATGGCAATTCCAGGTTGCGGGCGCAAGACGGGGCGGGATCCGACGCATTTTCGTAAAACGCGACGCCCGGCAGCCTGTCGCACCTATCCTTTTGCACCCTCAGGTGAGGCTGAATGCCGCCGCGGACCGGCCAGCCGCAAATCCTACATTAATCCTGAGCTGGCACGATGCCGGCCAAGACCCGCGCGCCGCGCCGAAGACGGCCAAGGCGGATTTCCCGCGGGCAGAGATGGAGCAGGATGCAGCCGCCGCGGCACCCCGCCGAAGCTGACACCGCCGCGCACGAGGCAGCGGCGCCAACGAGGTCGACCCCCGGAGTCCGGTTCGCCGACGCGGTTGCGGGGCTGGCCGCCCTGATCCGCGTGCAGCCGGGCGACCTCGCCCAGCTTTGGCGCGCGCGCGGCCACATGGCCGCGGTCGCGCACGAGCGTGACGACCTGATCGTGCATCGCGTGCGCCTGCTGGCGGCGGTGCTGGTACCGGCCTCGCTGCTGTGGATCGTGGTCGATGCGCTCACCCTGCCCTGGCCCTATTGGGGCGAGATCGCCTGGGGTCGCGTGGCGGCGACGCCCGCCTTCCTGCTGCTGGCGCTGCGGCCGCGCCGGCTGTGCCTGATCGGGGGTGCCGCAATCGAGGTGGCGCTGCTGATCGCCGTGCCGCTCGCCTTCTTTCTCTATACCAACGCGGTGCTGAGCGTGGCCGGCCTGCACGGGCCGATCCCGATCACCACGACCTATTTTTATCTTCCCTTCGTCGTCGCCGCCGCGCTCGCCATTTTTCCGCTGACGATCCTCGAGGCGCTGCTGCCGGCGACGATGGTGGTGGGCAGCGCCGCCATCGGGGTCTGGGTCTGGCCGGAATTCCTCGCCGGCCAATCCACGGGCCAGACGCTGTGGCGCCTGTTCGTCATCGCCTTCTGGGCGCATCTGGCGGGGTTGAGCCAGCTGCGCTTCCTGCTGCGCCTGACGGAAGAGGCCACACGCGACGCCCTCACCAACCTGCTGGTGCGCGGCACCGGGGAAGAGATCCTCGAGAACCAGTTCGCCTATGCCATGCGCCACGATCTGGCCTTCGCCATGCTCTTCATCGACATCGACCGCTTCAAGTCGGTCAATGACGCGTTCGGCCACGATGCCGGCGACGCGGTGCTGCGCACGGTCGCGACCCAGATCGCCCGCGCCTTCCGCCATCAGGACGTGACGATCCGCTGGGGCGGCGAGGAATTCGTCGTCGGCCTGCCCGGCGCCGATCTGGCGAATGCCGAGGTCGCCGTGCTGCGCCTGGCCAAGCTCGGCCTCGGGCTGCGCCCTGATTACCGGCCGATCACCGCCTCGATCGGCATCGCCGAGCGCCAGGCGGACGGCATCGACACCCTTGCCGCCCTGGTCGAGTGCGCCGATGCGCGCATGTACGAAGCCAAGAAGGCCGGGCGGAACCGCTATGTCTTTCGCAGCGGGCCGAAGATCTGGCTGGCCACGCAGCAGGATCCGGGCCCGCGGCACGACTTGGCGCCGCAGCAGAGCGCGGCGGAATAATCACCTATTTCGGCGCTCCCGGCGCGATTCTGTGGCATTCCCCACAGTTTGACGCAATTTATGTGGTTTCCGCCTCGGCCGATCTCTGCTAAGAGGAGCGCCGCGCGCGGCGATATTTCAATCTGCGGCACGCCGCGCCGGACAGGTTTCCTTTGACCGGAGGAGCGGTGCCTGCGATGGCCCTGCTGGAGCGGGAGAGGTTTCTCGACGCGCTCGATGCCTGCCGCGCCGATGCGGCCGCGGGGCTGGGTCGCATCGCGCTGGTGACCGGAGAGGCCGGCATCGGCAAGACCTCGCTGCTGCGGGAATTCGCCCGGCGGCTGGAGTCTGCGGCGCAGCGCCCCCGCGTGCTGTGGGGCAGCTGCGAGGCGCTGTTCACGCCGCACCCGCTGGCGCCGCTCTACGACATCGCCCGCCAGATCGGCGGCGATCTGCCGGCGCTGATCGCCGATGCCGAGCGGCGCGACGTGGTCTTCAACGCGGCGATCGAGGCCCTGGCGCGCGGCGCCCGGCCGACCGTCGCCATCATCGAGGACGCCCATTGGGCCGACGAGGCGACCTTGGACCTGATCAAGTTCCTCGGCCGCCGGCTGGAGCGCCTCGGCATCCTGCTGGTCATCTCCTATCGCGACGACGAGGTGAATCCGCGCCATCCGCTTTGTTCGGTGGTGGGCGATCTGCCCGCGACCCTGGTGCGCCGCGTGCCGCTGGAACCGTTGAGCGCGGCGGCCGTCGCGAGCCTGGTCGACGCGGCGGCGGGGCGGGCGGCCGGTGACGCGGCGCGCCTGCACGAGATCACCGGCGGCAATCCGTTCTTCGTGACCGAGGCGCTGGCGGCGGCGGAAGACGACGTGCCGCCGACGGTGCGCGACGCGGTCATCGCGCGCATGGCGCGGCTTTCGGAGGCGGCGCGCGCCATCGTCGATCTCGCGGCTCTGGTGCCGGGCCGCATCGAAGGCTGGCTGCTCGCCGCGGTGACGCCGTGCCCGCCAGACGCGATCCAGGAATGCCTCGCCATCGGCATGGTGATGCATGAGGACGGATCGCTCGCCTTCCGCCATGAACTGGCGCGCCGCGCGGCGGACGAGCAGGTGCCGGCGCCGCAGGGCCGGGCCCTGCACGCGCGCATCCTCGCCGCCTTGCGCCGACACGGCGGCATCCCGGCGACCCGTCTGGTGCACCACGCCGATCTCGCCGGCGACAGCGCGGCGGTGCTCGAATTCGCCCCGGCGGCGGCGGCGCGCGCCATCGCCTTGCGCTCGCATCGCGAGGCGGCGGCACATTTTGCCACCGCCCTGCGCCACGCGGATGCACTGCCCGCGGCCGAGCGCGCGGCGCTGTTCGAAGGGCTCGCTTACGAATGCTACTTGACCGAGCAGATCGCCGAGGCGATCGCCGCGCGCAAGGAGGCGCTGGCGCTGCGCCGCGCCGCCGGCGACGCGCTGAAAGAGGGCGACAATTTGCGCTGGCTCTCGCGCCTCAGCTGGTTCGACGGCAACAAGGCCGCGAGCGACGATTATGCCCGCGCGGCCATCGCCTGCCTCTCCGCCTTGCCGCCGGGGCGTGAACTCGCCATGGCCTACAGCAATTGCGCCCAGCTTTATATGCTGGCCGGCGACGCCCAGGCGGCGCTCGATTGGGGCGGCAGGGCCATCGCGCTCGCCGAACGCCTGGGCGAGATCGAGATCCTGAGCCACGCCCTCAACAATGTCGGCTCGGTGCGCCTGGACGAGGCCGATGGCGGCGGGCGCGCCGATCTGGAGCGCAGCCTGCGCCTGGCGCTGGAGCACGGGCTGGAGGAGCACGCGGCGCGCGCCTACACCAATCTCGCCAGCACCGCGGTGCGGCACTACCAGCTGGAGCGCGCGGCGCGGCACCTGGCCGAGGGCATCGCCTATTCCGAGGCGCACGATCTCGATTCCTGGCGCCGCTACATGACCGCCTTCCGCGCCCAGCACCATCTGCAATGCGGCGACTGGACCGCGGCGGCGGCGGATGCGGATAGCATTCTTCGCCATTCGCGCGCGGCGGCGATCAGCAGAATCCCCTCCCTGGTGACATTGGCCCTGGTGCGCGCGCGGCGCGGCGATCCCGGCATCGACCAATTGCTGGACGAGGCCTGGGCGCTGGCGCTGCCGACGGGCGAGCTGCAGCGCATCGGCCCCGTCGCCTGCGCCAGGGCCGAGGCCGCGTGGCTGCGCGGCCGGCCGGAAACCGCGCTTGCCGATTTGCGCATTGCCGATGCGCTGGCGCCACAGCAGCCGGATGCCTGGATAATCGGCGATATCCGCGTCTGGCTGGTGCGCTGCGGCGCCGAAGGCGATGACGCAGGCGCCGCGCCTCCCTTCGCGCGCGAGATCGCCGGCGATTGGCGCGGGGCGGCGGCGGCCTGGGCGGCGATCGGCGCGCCCTATGCCGAGGCGCTGGCGCTGCTCGGCGGCGACGAGGCCGCCCTGCGCCGCGCGCTGGAGATCTGCGAGCGCCTGGGCGCGGCGGCCCTGGCCTTCGTCGCCCGGCGACGGCTGCGCGCCAGCGGCGTGCGCGGCGTCGCCCGCGGCGCGCAGGAGCGTACCCGGCGCAACCCGCAGGGTCTTACGACCAGCGAGCTGAAGGTGCTGGCGCTGCTGGTCGAGGGCCGCCGCAACGCCGAGATCGCCCGGCGGCTTTTCGTGTCCGAGAAGACGGTCGGGCACCACGTCTCCGCCATCCTCGGCAAGCTTGCGGTGCGCTCGCGCGGCGAAGCCGCGGCGGCGGCGATGCGCCTCGGCTTGGCGGGGGCGCGGACAGGGGCGGTACTCGGGGCGGAAAAATAGGGAGAAGTCCCGATGCGGTCGCCGGGCGGCGTGGCTAGTTTGCGGCCGCCGGAGCCGTTCCGGCGCGCGCAAAGGGAGCACGAGGATGCCACGCTATCTTGTCGAACGGGATTTCGCCGACGGCCTCCATATTCCGGTCAATGCCGATGGCGCCAAGGCCTGCCGGGCGATGGTCGACACTTACCTACATGACGGCGTCACCTGGGTGCATTCCTATGTCAGCACCGAGGGCAACAGGAAGAGCTTCTGCATCTATGACGGCCCGAGCCCGGAGGCGATCCGGCGCGTGGCGGCGAAGACCAACATGCCGGTGAACAAGATCACCGAGGTCCGCGTCCTCGACCCCTATTTCTACCGTTGACCGGGTGCGCCCTTGCGACGAATCAAATTGCAGCGGCGGGATGCAGCACGCCCGCCGCATCCGGGAAGCCGGCCGATGATCAGTATCTTCCAGGCGACGAGCCGCACCCAGCTCGACGACGTGCGCACGCTGCTGCGCGGCTTCGTCGCCTGGCATCGCGCCCGCCATGCCGAGGATGCGGCGCTGATCGACCGCTATTTCGACACCGCCGCCTTCGAGGCGGAGCTCGCCGGCCTGCCCGCCAAATATGCGCCGCCGCACGGGCGGCTGCTGATCGCCTATCGCGGCGGACAGGCAGCCGGCTGCGTCGCCCTGCGGGATCTTGGGCGGGATCTGGGCGACGGCGTCTGCGAAATGAAGCGGATGTTCGTGCCGGAGGCGCAGCGCGGCCACGGCATCGGCCGGGCGCTGGCCGAGCAGGTCATTTGCGAGGCGCGGCTGGCCGGCTATCGCCGCATGCGCCTCGACACCTCGTGGCGCCAGGACGCGGCGATCGGGCTCTACGAATCGCTCGGCTTCGGCCGCGTCGCTCCCTATTACGACGTGCCGCCGGAGCTCGCTGCCTGGCTGGTCTTCTTCGAGCGCGACCTGTGATGACCAGCGGCGCGGAACGGCTTCCCGGCGCGTTGGCGCGCAGGCTCGCCTGCTGGCCGCGCGCCGCCCGCGACCTGGCGCTGCGCTGGCTGACGCGCCAGCGCCAGCGGCGTCACCTTCATGCCGTGAGCGACCATGTGCTGAAAGACATCGGCCTGTCCCGCGCCGATATCGAGCGCGAGGCGCGGAAGGGTTTCTGGCGCGAGTGAGGACTCCTCGCCAGCGGGGCCAATATCCGGCTTAGCTCAGGGCTAGGCTCGCTGCGCCACCAGGACCGCGCCGCCGGCAATCAGGAGAATCCCAAGCCAATTGGGCAGTGTCAGCCGCTCGCCCAGGAACGCGACGCCGAACAGCGCCACGAGCACGACGCTGAGCTTGTCGATCGGCGCGACCCGCGCGGCATCCCCCAGTTTCAGCGCCCGAAAATAACAAATCCAAGAGGCGCCGGTGGCAAGGCCGGACAGCACGAGGAAGCCATAGGTGCGCGCCGATACCGTGCCGGGCGACTGCCACTGCCCCGTCGCCGCGAGGATCAATGCCAGCGCCGCCAGGATGACGATGGTGCGGATGAAGGTGGCGAAGTCGGAGTTGACGTTCTCGACGCCGACCTTGGCGAAGATCGCGGTCAGCGCCGCGAAGGCCGCCGAGAGCAGCGCCCACGCCTGCCATGACAGAAACAAAGCGCGCATTGGCATCCTCCGCCCGCTGCCTTCGGCACCGGAGGGATGATGCGGCTTGCGCGCCGCCGCGACAAGGGCGCTGTGCGGCGGCTAGGCCCGGTCGATCCGCGCCGCGTAGCAGCCCGGCCGCGCGAAATGAACATGCAGATAGCTGACCTCGCCATCGGCGAAGAAGCGGTCGATCAGCGTCTCCAGCTCCGGCCCCTCCACCACGTCGGCGACGCGCATCATGCCCTCGGCGTCGAAGGCACGGACCGAGAGCAGGCGCTTGCGCAGCAGCGCCGGGATCTCGTTTACCGCGTCGAAGCGCGTCTCGCCGGCGCGGACATAGACGGCGTGGCGCGAGCGATAGGGCGTGTCGGCCTCCTGGTGCTCGTAGTTCACCAGGTAGACCGTCTCGCCCATCGGTGCGTCGGTCAGGCTGATGCGGCAGGGATAGCCGCCGTCCTCGGCGATACGGCGCCGCGCGCCGTGGCGCTTCAGCTCCTCCTCCGACAGGGCGAAGAGATGCTGGAAAGACTCGGCCGGCAGGCCGGTGACGCGGAACGACATGCGGGGACTCCCTGGTTGCGTGTCCCTTTGTGCCGCAACCGGCGCCGCCGATCTCTCCGCTTCTTGCGCCTCTAGAAATCGAGGGGTGCGTTGTCGACGACTTCCTTCATCACGAAGAAGGTGCGGGTCTGGCGCACGCCGGGGAGCGCGATCAGCCGCTCACCATGCAACTTGTTGAAATCGGCCATGTCGCGCACGCGGATCTTCAGGAAATAGTCGAAATCCCCGGCCACCAGGTGGCAATCGAGGATGAAGTTGAACTTGCGGATCGCCGCCTCGAAGGCGGCGAAGCTCTCCGGCGTCGAGCGGTCGAGCACCACGCCGACGATGACCAGCGCGCCGCGCTCGACCTTGGCCGGCGCGATCTCCGCGCGTACCGCCCGCACATAGCCCTCCGCGATCAGGCGCTGGGTGCGGCGGTGACAGGTGGCCGGGCTGACATGCACCCGCTTGGCCAGATCGGCATTGGCTATGCGGCCGTCAGCCTGCAGCAGTTTCAGGATCTTGCGGTCGGTCCGGTCCAGTCCGATCGAGGTGGAAGAATCTTTCTGCATTTCGCACATTTCCGAGAGAAAGTGTCAGACGCTGGACGATAGCATATCGATCCTCTCACAGTGCAGCCCGCCTTTGAAAGCACCTCCGGCGCCGCTCCTGCTACTGATGAAGACGACCCGCACCCTCGCCGGAGCAACATCGATGAACCTCGCGAAATTCCCCCGCTATCCGCTCACCTTCGGACCGACTCCGATCGAGAAACTTCCGCGGCTGTCGGTGGCTGCCGGCGGCGGGGTCGAGATCTGGGCCAAGCGCGACGACTGCAATTCGGGCCTCGCCTTCGGCGGCAACAAGCTGCGCAAGCTCGAATACATCGTGCCGGACGTACTCGCCTCCGGTGCCGACACGCTGGTCTCTATCGGTGGCGTGCAGTCGAACCATACCCGCATGGTCGCGGCCACCGCCGCCAAGCTCGGCCTGAAATGCCGGCTGGTGCAGGAGAGCTGGGTGCCGCACGAGGACGCCGTCTATGACCGCGTCGGCAACATCCTCCTCACCCGCCTGATGGGCGCCGACAGCCGCATCGTCGAAGACGGCTTCGACATCGGCATCCGCAAGAGCTGGGAGGA
>JAEUKU010000079.1 GCA_016794075.1 Rhodospirillaceae bacterium | reverse complement strand
AGCTTCTTGTCCTTGCTCTCCTCGGCCATCATCTCGTCATGCAGTTCCTGCGTCATGATGAGATCGGCCGGCGCGCCGTCCTTGACCTCCGCCTTGACGTCTCGATCGACGTCTACGCGCCAGACATTTGTCGGGTCTTCGAGCGTGCCCCGCCCATACTCGCCGATGACGTTCACTTCCACCGGCATCGCATCCCGGCCGAGCCGCCCGGCATATCCCGGCAGGACGAGCTGAAGCTTGGGCTCGACCAGGCTGATCTCGCGCGCCAGGTTGCGCAGCGTTTCCTCGGCATAGGCCTCGGCGAACTCGTCGCCAGCCTGTCCCTGGCTTTCGACCAGGGCGGTGGCCAGGCGCCGCACGCGGCTGGAATCGGCCAGCATGCCTTCCAGCTTTCGGGCGAACTCGGCCTCGACCTTGTCGCGCTGCTCCGCCAGGTATTGCCCGACAACGTATTCGCGCACCAGGATGTCGACGATCTGGTTCAGCAGCCGGCTGCGCGTCCGCGTCGTATCGATACCGACCGACTCCGCCAGCTCTCCAACCTGCCGCAGGAACGGCACGTTCTCCGCGATGAGCTCGCTCGTGGTGTCGTATTCGCCCTGATAGGCCTCGCGCTGCTTGCCCAGCCAGGCAAGCGCCTCCTTCATGAAGAAGACGCGCACTGCGCCGCTCGTCCGCTCGACCGCGCGCGGCAGGCATTGCGCGAAGGCCGAGGGCTCATTGGCCAGGGCGGAGACGTGCTCATCGAGCGCCTCGCTGCCCTCCGCTTCCGCCGCCGCGCGCGCGTTGCGGCGGTCGTCTTCGATCCGCTCCATGCAGACTTCCAGGACCGGCAGCGCCTCGTCGGTCAGCGTGTCGTCGCCGCGCTCCGCGGCGGAGAAGATCACCCGGTCGATCTCCTCGTGAAAGGCGCCGTAGAGCATCGACATGCGCTGGAAATACGGCAGCTGGCACATCCGGAGCCTGAGCAGCCGCTCCCGCTCGGTCTTCCATTGCCCTGCTTGCGGGGAGAAACCGCGGGCGAGCAGCTCGTAGTCGATTGATACGCCGAAGAGAGTCCGCGTCTCCGCCATGCGGCGGTCGGCCGACCAGTTTTCCGCCTCGACCGGCGGCTTCAGTCGATCGGACAGAATCGGAAAATCGGGCAGGGTCGTGGCGAGAGCCTGCTGCTCGCAACGCATCGGCGCCCCGCTCGCCGACGGCACCGATTTGAGCGCCTGTTCCACGATGTCCGCGTTCATCGTGTCGATGACATAGCCGTAGGTCGCGCCATAGGCCCCTTCCACCAGGCGATAGGCGAAATAGAGGTGAATTCCCGGCAAAGGCAGCGCGACATTGGCGCCCGCCGCACGGGCGCCGAGCTCCGCCAGCCCGAGCGCTCCGACCGGGAGCAGGATCAGGCCGTGGACCTCGCCGGCCGCCGCGGCTTCGGCACCGGACGCCGTCATCATCAGGAGATTGACTCCGGGCAGGTACCAGGGAATCTCGGAGACCAGCGCCTGGCCCAGCACCTCGCCACACACGCCGGTCTCCAGCCTGGCGCCGAGGCATTGCTGCTCATAGGTGCGCAGCAGGTTGGTCGCCGTGCCCATCAGCGCGAGATAGCCGGCCTCGTCATAGGCGCGCTTCAGATAGGACGCGGCGGCGCCGGGCGCCGCGGCGAGCGTCTCGCGCCCGATCCGCACCGCCTCCAGATAGGCCCGCGTCGCGGCTGGCCCGAGCTGGCTGCCCAGGCGTTGCGCCATACGGTCGTTCACCACCGCCGCATTGGCCTTGCCGCCAAGCGCCGTCACCTTCGCGCCGGTGGCCTGCTCCATCATCTGCTGCTTCTTGCGCATGAAGGCGTCGGGGTCGACCATCTTGCCCTGCTTCGCCACCTCGCCCAGCCAGTCGTTGAGCACGTCGCGGCCGGCGATCGCCAGGCGGTTCATCTTCACCAGGACGGCCTTCAGCTTGGCGTTGGGGGCGCTGTTCAGCAGGTTGTTGAGCACGCGCTCGCGCAGCTTCGGATCCGGGATCTTGTGGACCGTCTCGAACAGGAACGCCATCTCGATGGCCCGCTCGGCCATCAGCTTCTGCACGTTCTCTCTCTGGGCGGCCTCGGTCTCGCCGTATTCGCCGGCACCGCCAATTGTCAGGCGACCGCGACGCCCTTCTTCGGTCATGTCCATGGTCATGGCGTGCTTGAGGACCTCGACCACCCCATCGCCCAGCAGGGCCAGTTGTTTCTGGACGAAGATCTGCTCCGCCCGGGCCAGGACCTCTGCCTCGGTGACCGGGCGGCCGCTGGATTCCGCCTGCAACTCGGACCGGGCCTGATCCTTCCATGGCTTGTAATAGGTCTGGCTGCCCTCCTCGTAGGAAACCTGGCCCTTGTCCTGCTCGATGGTGACCGAGGTGTCGAAGATCTTGATGATCTCGCTCACCTTCTCCGCGGCAAGATCCTTGCCGAACAACTGCTGGACGAAGGCGCGTTTGAACTCGAGCTTCGCGGCATCGTCGGCAAGGGCGGCGTGGACGCCGGCATAGGTCTGGTGGTCGCCCATCGCGCTTTGCTGGCACACCGCGAGAATGCGGGAAAACGCCTGGTTGATGATGCGGTTGACGTATTTCTGCCGGGCATACGGATCGTGCGCATGCGTCATGAAGTTGTCGAGATTCTGGACCCCGTTGCCCAGCGCGTTGCGCTCCGGCGCCGCGGCATTCACGCCGTGATAGCGGACCGCGACGTCGCGGGTCTTCAGCGGTTCGATTTCCAGCTTGCCGGCGATGAACTGGTTTACGTCGAAGACGACATTGTTGACCAGGAGCGCGTTGCGGACATGGTCCCAGGCCACATGGAAGGTCCGCCCCTCCGCCAGGGCGCGGTTGTGCGTCTGCTCCTTGTTGGCGCCGGGAACATAGTAGGCCTCCTTGTTCTGGCGCAGCTTGACGATGTTGCCGGCCATCTCACGGATGAATTCCTGCGTACCCATCCGGCTGTTGCTCCAGTCCGGCAGGAATTCGTCGCCGTTGAACATCGTAACATCTGGCATGCCCTCGACGATCCCGAGCCGGCCGAGATGCTCGTGCCACATGGCGACGACATCCTCGAAATGCCCGCGGCGCCCCTCGGCGAGGCCGCCGGAGATCCAGGCGGTGATGTCCCAGTCGCTGGCGTGGCCGATGGTCTTGCCCTGGTTGGTGACCTCCATGGCCCAACCCTTGTTGCGCGCCACCTGGCCGAGGAACTCGATGCCGATGGCCATGCGGATGCGCGCCATCTTGGCGCTCTTCGCCTGCAGCATTGGGTCCTTGCCGCCGAGGATCTTCTTCAGCCGGACCTGGCGGTCGGGATGTGCCCGATAGACCCGGTTGATGAGCCAGTCCTGGGTGATCTGCTCGAGGGGCGTCTCGGCGATAAGGGTCTTGAGGGATTCATAGACCTTGTCGACGGCAGGCGGAGCTTCGGCCGTCGCCGGGATTGCCAGCGTCAGCGTGACAAGCGGGACGGCAAGCATCCCCACCGTGATTGCCGCTGCATGCAGCGGCTGCAAAACCCGGGCAAGAGACTGCCACCAGCGCTCACGGTGCCACATGCAGGTCTCCGATCATCCCATGCACCGATTCACGGCCGCACGGCCGGCAGCGAACACTGCAATCCGTGCGGGAAATCATCGAAATTTACGCGAAACCATATCACGGACGGCGCTTTGGCCGCCTGCGGCAAGACGCGCGCGGCCCGACCGGCCGGATGGCTTGAATGTCCGCCAGCAAGATCACAAATCAGTTCATGGAGTTAACCGGGCCGATCATCGGCCGAATGGCGTCCGTTGCGGAGCCGGGAGCGAAGACCGCGATCATGCGCATGAGGTCGGCCGCGATCCTGATGGTTTTCGCTCTGGCGGCCGGCTGCGGCGCTCCGCATGGCAGCGAGCAGGCTCGCTCCCAACTCAG
>JAEUKU010000048.1 GCA_016794075.1 Rhodospirillaceae bacterium | reverse complement strand
CCGACGACGGAGGCGGCGATCAACTCCTCCTTCCTCGCCGACCTCTATGCGGTAATCGGCGAACCTGATGGCAAGGGTGGCTGGACCGTGCGCGTCTATCACGAGCCGCTGGTGCCGTGGATCTGGTTCGGCGCCCTCACCATGGTCGTGGCCGGCTTCGTCAGCCTGTCGGACCGCCGCTACCGCGTCGGCGCCCCGGTCAAGGCCGGCGGCGCCCAATCCGCCAAGGTGCCGGCCTGATGCGGCGCCTCGTCTATCTGCTGCCGATTCTGCTGGTGGCGGCGCTGGTGGCGGTGTTCTGGCGCGGCCTCGACCCGGCGCGCGACAAGAGCGCGCTGCCCTCGGCGCTGATCGGCCAGCCGGCGCCGGCGCTCGACTTGCCGCCGCTGCGGGAAGGCGATCCGTCTTTCTCCCTCGCCGCCTTCAAAGGCAAGCCGGTGGCGGTGAACTTCTTCGCCTCCTGGTGCCTGCCCTGCCGCGCCGAGCATCCGCTGCTGTCGCGCATCGGCGATGAGTTCGGCATTCCGGTGGTCGGCATCGCCTACAAGGACACGGCCGCGAATGCGCGCGGCTATCTCGCCGAACTCGGCGACCCCTATGCCGCGATCGGCCAGGACGAGAGCGGCCGCGCCGGCATCGAATTCGGACTGACGGGCGTGCCGGAGACCTACATCCTCGACGGCGAGGGCATCATCCGCTATCGCCTCGCCGGGCCGATCTCGCCGGAGAACTTCGCCGATCAGCTGGCGCCGGAGATCCGGGCGGTGCTGCAGTGACGGCGTGGCGCGCGCTTCTCGCGGTGCTGATCCTCGCCCTCGCCTGGCCGGCGATGGCGCAGGAAGCGCAGCTTGCCGATCCCCAGTTGGAGCAGCGGGCGCGCGACCTCGCGCGCGAGATCCGCTGCGTCGTCTGCCAGGCGCAATCGGTCGCGGATTCCGACGCCGACATCGCCAAGGACATGCGCATCCTGATCCGCGAGCAGATCGTCGGCGGCAGGAGCGATCAGGAGATCCGCGACTATCTCGTCGCGCGCTATGGCGACTTCGTATTGTTCGAGCCGCCTTTCAAGGCCTCGACCTATGTGCTGTGGATCGGGCCTTTCGCGCTGTTCGGCCTGGCGCTCCTCGGCACCGTTGTGTTCTTCCGCCGCCGCGCCGCATCGCCCGGGGCGGTCACGGCGCTGAGCGCGGAGGAGCAGCGCCGCGTCGCCGAATTGCTGGCGGAAGGCGACAACCAGACTCTGGATAAGGGGCCTGGGGATAAGGGGCCCGGGGACAAGGGGTCTGGCGCATGATCCTGTTCTGGGTCCTGGCCGGGCTGCTGACCTTGGTTGCCGCGGTGGTGCTGGCGGTGCCGCTCTTCGATACGCGCAAGTTCAAGAGCGAGGAGGCCTATGCGCTCTCGGTCTATCGCGACCAGCTGGCGGAGCTGGCGCGCGACGAGGCCCGCGGCCTGCTGACGCCTGAACAGGCGCGGGCGGCGCAGGTCGAGATTGAGCGTCGCATCCTGGCCCTGGTCGAGGGCAAGAGGTTCCAGCCCGCCAAGCCGCCGGGCCACCACCTGACGCTGGCCATGGCGGTGATCCTGCCGCTGGCGGGGTTCGGGCTCTACCTGCTGCTCGGCGCGCCGCAGCTCCCCTCGCAATCGGCGATGGCGCGGCTCGAAGCGGAGCGCCAGCGCACGTCGCCGCAATCGGTGGCGCTGGAGGCCCAGGTCGCCGCTGCGCCGTCGGACGCGCAGGGGTGGATCGACCTGGCGCGCGCCTATGCCGATCTGGAGCGGTCGAAGGATGCCGTCGGCGCCTTCGCCAAGGCGATGGCGCTCGGCCGCAGCGAGCCCGACGTGCTGCGCCAATACGCCCATGCCGCGATTTTGGCGCAGCAGGGCACGGTGGCGGCGGATGCGCAGAACGCCTTGCGCCGCGTGCTCGCCGCCGACCCGACCGACGCCACGGCGCGCTTCTTCCTGGCGCTGGCGCGGGCGCAGAACGGCGATGTCGAAGGCGCCTTGACCGACTGGCTGGCGCTGGAGCGCGACTTGCCGCCCGCCGCGCCCTTGCGCCAGACCCTGGCGCAGAACATCGACCAGGCGGCGCGCGATTTGGGCAAGGACCCCGCCAAGCTGCCCGGCCGGAGCGACGGCGCTGGCGGGCCGAGCGCCGAGGACATGGCGGCGGCGGCGCAGATGTCGCCGGAGGAGCGCGAGGCTTTCATCCGCTCCATGGTCGAGCGCCTGGCGGCGAAGATGGCGGAGAACCCGGAGGACCTCGAAGGCTGGCTCAAGCTCGCCAACGCCTATCGCGTCCTGGGCCAGCTGGACGAGGCGCGCGCGGCCCATGCCAAGGCGGCGGCCCTGGCCCCGGCGCGGCTCGACGTGCAGCTCGGCTATGCCAGCGCGCTGATCGAGGGCCGCCAGGACCTGGGCAAGACGCTGCCCGAGGGCTTCGCCGAGGCGGTGAAGCGCGTGCGCACCCTCGATCCGGAAAACCCGCTCGGCATGTTCTATGCCGGCGTGGTGGCGCGCGCCGAGGGCCGCGCCGGCGAGGCGAAGGAGTTGTGGGGCAAGGTTCTGCTGCTGATGCCGGAGGGTTCGGCCGAGCGCCAGCAATTGCAGGACGAGATCGACGGTCTCGGCAAGCAGGACTGACATCCATCCATGCCGCGTCCTTTGGTCATCGCCCATCGCGGCGCCTCGTCGACCCACCCCGAGAACACCCTGGCGGCCGTCGCGCAGGCGGTAGCGCTCGGCGCCGACATCGTCGAACTCGACGTGCACGCAGCGGCCGACGGTGTTGCCGTGCTGATGCATGACCGCGCGCTTGCCCGCACCACCGGGCGGCCGGGAATGATCGACGCGCTGAACTCGATTGAGCTCGCGGCGCTGGGGGTGCCCCGCCTCGCCGACGCGCTCGAAACGCTCGCCGGTGCGGACGTGACCCTGTGCCTGGAATTCAAGGACGGCGAATACCGCCCGCCGGAGCTGGCGGCCGCCTGGCTGGTGGCGCAGTTCGAGCGGCTGGCGCTGCATGGCCGCGCGGTCGCCAATGTGCCGTCCCTCGCCGTGGCCGAGCAGGTGCGCCGGCGCGACCGGCGCATCCGTCTGGTGGTCGATTGCGCCGAGCGCCCGCACGATGCGGCGGAGGCTGCCCGGATCGCCGCCGGCCTCGCCGCCACCGGCGCCCATGCGGTGGAATACGAGCAGAGCACGGTGACGGCGGAGGCGGTGAAGGCCTGCCGCCGTCTCGGCCTGCCGGTCTGGGCCTGGACCGCCAACGATCCGGCGGATTGGTCGCGGCTTTGCGCCGCCGGGGCCGATGCCATCCTGACCGACGACCCGGGCGGGCTGTTGCGGTATTTACGTGTGGAACTGTGATCCGCTTCACGGCCTTCACAAGAGCGTGTTCAAGCCGGCTCTTTCCGGAGCGCGCCGAGAGGGCCACAATGCGGCCATGCGCAAGATCCTGGCCCCCATCCTGATCGCGATCGCCCTGCTGCCGGCCGCCTGTTCCAGCAATCGCGGGGCCGGTGGCGGCGGCTATGGCGGCACGGTCGACGTGCCCTATGGCGCCCGGGCGGAGTTCCTGGCCGAGGACCCGGCCGTCATCGTCGTCACCATCCGCGATCCGCTGCCGGCGGCGCGGGTATTCCTGATCGACCCGACGGGCGTGCAGACGGCCGCCTTCGACATCCAGCGCGACAAGCGCATCTACCAATCCGACAGCGGCGCGCAGCCGAGCATCGGGGTCGGCGTCGGCGGCGGCTCTTCGGGCCACGTCTCCACCGGCATCGGCATCGGCTTCCCGATCTTTCCCTCCGGACCGCACCAGACCAGCGCCGTCATCGACAGCACGGCGAAGGTGCGCATCGGCAATCCGGTGCTCTATCGCACCACCTGGCAGAGCTGGAAGCTGCGCGTCGAACTCGATGACGGCGTGACGCAGCGCGTGATCGAGACCCTGCCGCCAAAGCCGCTCTAGCGCGGCGACCCGCTCCAGCTATAGTGGCTGCCGCTGGGCGGTCTAGGCAGGAGCGTCACATGACATCCAAGGAACATGCGATCATCATCGGCGTTGGGCCGGGCCTGGGCGCGGCGCTGGTCGAGCGCTGCGCGCGCGAAGGGCTGGCGGTCACCGCGGGCGCGCGGAACGTGGACAAGCTGCGCGCCCTGCTCGATCAGCGCGGGCTCGCGGATGCCGCGGCAATCACCTGCGACGTCACCGACGAAGCGAGCGTCGACGATTTGTTCGCCGCGGCGATCGAGGAACGCGGCGCGCCGGCGCTGGTGGTGTTCAACGCCAGCGGCTATGCGCGCGGCGGCATCCTCGAGCTCACCGCTTCGCAGGTCGAGGCGGCGTGGCGGGTCGGCTGCCTCGGCGGATTCCATGTCGGCCAGGCGGCGGCGAAGGCGATGGCGCCCTTGGGCCGGGGAACGATCCTGTTCACCGGGGCGACCGCCGCCTTGCGCGGCAGCGCCAATTTCGCCGCCTTCGCCATCGCCAAGTTCGGCCTGCGCGCGCTGAGCCAGAGCATGGCGCGCGAACTCGGGCCCAAGGGCATCCACGTGGCGCATGTCCTGATCGACGGACAGATCGGCCAGGCGGAGGGCGATGCGAAATTGCGGCCGGCGGCGATCGCCGAGGCCTATTGGCATCTGCACCTTCAGACGCGCAGCGCCTGGACCCAGGAGCTGGACCTCCGGCCCTGGGCGGAAAAATTCTGACCGGGTTTGATAAACGCCGTAAATTTCACATTTAGGGCCTTGTGAAGTACCGATGGCGGCGGCAATCTGCTGACCGCGATCGGCAGTAGTGCTGTCGAGTCGTTTCTAGCGTTGTGCGCGTTGTTCTCATGTCGGGGGACCATGAACAACCCATCCAGCAAGAGCGGCCCGGATCCCAAGAACGCCAGCCTGAACTCGCGGCTGCCGGGCTTGAACGAGTTGCGCCGTATCGGCTTCAGCAAGGACGCGCTGATCATGGCGCTGAAGCTGTATTTCGCCTCTTCGAAGCATCAGCTGCCCGCGGGCACGGTCGAATCCTGCAACTTCACCACCGAGCCGGATCTCGTGGTGACGCTCGGCATCCGCAATCCGGCCAATGGCGCGGTCAGCAAGATCAACGTCCAGGCGCCGACCATCGCCGCGGCGATGATCACCTATTGCGGCAAGGTCCGCGTGCCGCTGCCGCGCAATGCGGAGAAATCCCTGCGGGTCGATGGCGACCATCTGACCCTGGTGGTCCAGGTGCATGCCGAGCAGACCAAGATGTTCCAGCTCGACAAGGAAGGCTGAGCCGCGCGGATTGGGTTGAAGCGGACCGCCGATGCGGGCATGGTGCCGCCACAATCCGCACCGATCGCCAGTTCCGACCCCCTGCCCAATCCGCCATGTCCGATCCGCTTATCGAACAATACGAAGCCTATCCCTATCCGGCGCGCGACCCGGCGGATGAGGCCAAGCGTCTGATCGAGGGCTCGCCGAGCCATCTGCTGGAGATCGACCACTACCTGTTCGCCGGTCGGCGCGATTTCCGCCGGCCCTTCCGTGCGCTGATCGCCGGCGGCGGCACCGGGGACGGGCTCATCATGCTGGCGCAGCATTTGGCGGATCGTGGCTGCCCGGCGGAGCTGGTCTATCTCGACCTCTCCACCGCGTCCCGCGCCATCGCCGAGGCGCGCGCCCGGCAACGGGGCTTCGGCAACATCCAGTTCCTCAGCGGCTCGCTGCTCGACCTGCCGCAACGCGGCCTCGGCCGCTTCGACTACATCGATTGCTGTGGAGTGCTGCACCACCTGGAGGACCCGGCGCTGGGCCTCGCCGCCTTGCGCGATGCGCTCAATCCCGGCGGCGGCATGGGCATCATGGTCTATGGCCTGCACGGGCGCACCGGCGTCTACCAGGCGCAGGCGATGCTGCGGCAGCTGACCGCGGGCGACCCGGCACCGGCGGCGACGCCGCAGGCGCGGCTTAAGGTGGCGCGCGGCCTGATGGCGCAGATGCCGGCGACCAACTGGCTGCGGCGCAATCCGGCGGTGGGTGACCATCTCGCCGCCGGCGATGCCGGGCTCTACGACCTGCTGCTGCACAGCCGCGACCGCGCCTATGACGTGGCCGGGCTGGCGCAACTGGTCGACGGCGCCGGGCTGGAGATCGCCGCCTTCATCGAGCCGTGGCGCTACGATCCGGCGAGCTATCTGACCGATGCGGATCTCCTGCGACGGGTGGCGCGGCTCGATCCGATCGCGCAGGCGGGGTTCGCCGAATTGCTGGCCGGCAATCTGAAGCGCCACATCGTCTATCTGGTGGCGAAGGGGCGTGCGGTTGAGAGCGTGGCGCGGCCGGACGACACGGAGCTCGTGCCGGTGCTGCGTGCCGGCAGCGATTCCTGGACCCGCAATCTCGGCACGGCGCGGGTGCTGAAGGCGAAGATCGACGGCATCGAGGTCGCGTTCCCGCTGCCCGCTTTGACCGCGTCGATCCTCTCGCGCATCGACGGCAAGCGCTCGATCGCGGAGATCCAGCGGGACCTGGCGGAGACGCGGGATGGACCGCGCGATCCACACGCCTTCCAGACCGCTTTCGGCGGCGTCTATCGCGTGTTCAACAAGCTGAACCGGCTGTTCCTGAGCAGCACGACGGCATAGGCTGCCTACACGCTGCCCGTCTTCTCGATCACCAGGACGCGGGCGGCGCCCTGCGGGTGGGCGACGTGCTCTTCGCCAGGCCCGGCATGGCAGATGTCGCCGGGGCGCATCAGGCGGCGATGCTCGGCGCCATCGGCGCGGTAGCGCATCTCGACCGCGCCGGCCAGCACGACAAAGACCTCCGCGCCGTCATTGACATGCCAGACATAGGGCTGGTCGGTCCAATGCAGCCGCACGCTGGCGCCTTCGATCTCGGCGATGGGCAGCGCGTCCCAGGCGCGCGCGGCGGCAAAGTCGGTGGCTGTCACGAAATTCATGGCGTTCCTCCGGTCGGAGATGGCTCTAGCAGAGCGGCCGGCCGGGTTGTATCGTCACCATGACCGGTCGGGGCCGGCACAATGGCGCGTCAAGATCGCGGCGCGCGAAAGACGGCAGCAAGGCGCTGACCAGCGAGGCAGATGAGCCGCAAGCAGGACGAGACCGACCGCAAGATCCTTTCCCTCCTGGCGGAGAACGGCCGCCAGAGCGTCAAGGAACTGGCGCGGCGCATCGGCCTGTCGCGCTCGGCGACGCAGGAACGCCTGGCCCGGCTGGAGCGCGAAGGCGCCATCGCCGGCTACACCATCCGCCGCAACGAGCACGGCAATGGCGCCGTTGCGGCCTACATGTTCGTGAAGACACGCCAGGCCCTGTGCGACGACCTGGCGCCGCTGCTGCGCCACATCCCGGAGATCCTGGTATTCGATTCGGTGGCCGGCGAAACCGACGCGATGCTGGAGGTGACCGCCGAATCCATGGCGCGGCTGCAGGCGATCCGCGCCGAGATCGCCGCGCTGGAGGATGTGGTGCAGATCGAGACCTCGATCATCCTCAAGCGCCATTTCAACCGGCGGTGACGGCTCTTTGACGACTCCCTATCGCCTGATCGCCTCGAAATGGACCGGCTCGATGATCGTCGAGGCGGCTTTCGCGCTGGCCGGCGTTCCGTGCGAGGTGGAGATGATCCCCTATGGCGGCGCGGGCGGGCCGGATCACCGCACCCTGCTGCTGCTCAACCCGCTGGGCCAGGTGCCGACGCTGATCCTGCCCGACGGCAGGGTGATGACGGAAAGTGCGGCGATGGTCCTGCACCTCGCCGACCTGGCGCCGCAGGCAGGGCTGGCGCCGGCGGCCGATCATCCGGCGCGGCCGATGTTCCTGCGCTGGCTGGTCTTCCTGGTGGCGGCGCTCTATCCGACCTTCACCTATGGCGACGACCCGAAGAAATGGACGCCGGACGAAGCGGCGGGAAACCATTTGCGCGCGGCGACCGACGCGCATCGCGAAAGCCTGTGGCGCTATTTCGCGGCCGAGAATTCCTGCGCGCCCTGGGTGCTGGGCGAGACCTTCTCGGCGCTCGATCTCTATGTCGCGGTGATGATCGCGTGGCGGCCGGGCGGCGCCTGGTTTGCCGAGCATTGCCCGGCGCTGCTCGACATCGGTAAGCGCGTCGCCGCGCTCGAAAAACTGCGCCCGGTCTGGGCCAACAACGAGGATTGAGGGAATGGACAAACGGCAATTGGGAAACGCGGCGCTGAAGGTGGCGCCGCTCTGCCTCGGCGGCAATGTCTTCGGCTGGACCGCGGACGAGGCGATGAGCCACCGGCTGCTCGATGCTTTCGTCGATGCCGGGTTCAACTTCATCGACACGGCGAACATGTATTCGGCCTGGGCGCCCGGGCACACGGGCGGCGAATCCGAGAGGGTCATCGGCACCTGGCTGAAGAAGCGCAAGCGGCGCGACGACGTCATCATCGGCACCAAGGTCGGCAAGCCGATGGCCGACGGCCTCAAGGGCCTGGCGAAGGATTACGTGCTGCGCGCGGTGGAGGATTCGCTGGCGCGCCTGCAGACCGATTACATCGATCTCTACTGGGCGCATGAGGACGATCTGACCCAGCCGGTCGAAGCGCCGCTGGAGACCTTCGGCGCGCTGATCAAGGCCGGCAAGGTGCGCGCCATCGGCGCCTCGAATTTCGGCGCCGCGCGGCTCGATGCGGCGCTGGCCGCCGGCGGCCAGAACGGCCTGCCGCGCTACGAGGCGCTGCAGCCGGAATACAACCTGGTGGCGCGCAAGGAGTTCGAGAGCGAGCTGCAACCGGTCTGCCGCAAGCACGGCATCGGCGTGGTGCCCTATTTCGCCTTGGCCAGCGGCTTCCTCACCGGCAAGTACCGCAGCGAAAAGGACTTCGCCAAGAGCGTGCGCGGCGAGGACATGGGCAACTACCTCAATGACCGCGGCCGCGCCGTGCTGGCGGCGCTGGACGCGG
>JAEUKU010000047.1 GCA_016794075.1 Rhodospirillaceae bacterium | reverse complement strand
AGTGAATACCCGGGTGCAACGCCCGTGTATGAGGGTCTTCGGATCCTACGTCTCCCAGACGTAAAGCCTCCCTGTTTAACTTGCCCCCGGTTCGTCCGGGGGCAATTTTTTTCCTAGACCAGCCGGTCTCGGTTAGTCCTGTCCCTCTATCCGATCCCGCCCCTATCCAATCCCGATCGAGTTGAAGAAGCGCACCACGCGGGCGACCGCGTCGGTCACCTCCGGCGAATGGGTGATGTCGTCCAGCGCCTCGGTGGCGCTCTGGATCGCCGCCTTGTCGGGGCTCGGGTTCTTCACCTCCTCCTCCAAGGCGGCGACATGGCCCATGATGTCGCCGAGATCGCCCTCGGAAAAGCCGGCCTCCTGCACCTCCTTGCGGAAACGCGCCAGCGCCATCAGCGCCTTTTCGCGGTGGTCTGGTTTCATCTTCGCCCTGCTCCCTTCGGCCCGTGAAAGAAGCAGTCTACACCGGAAGCGCCGGCGGCAAGAGCGGTCCTTTGCCGCCCCGCGCCCTCACATGAACAGCTTCTCGTCCTGCAGATTGGCGTAGAGCCCGGCGACGAATTCGCCGTAGCCATTGTAGAGCAGGGTCGGCCGCGGCTCGTCGGAGCCCAGCAGCCGCTCCTGCGCCTGGCTCCAGCGCGGATGCGCCACCTCCGGGTTCACGTTGGCCCAGAAGCCATATTCCGAGGCCTGCAAGGTCTGCCAGAAATTCACCGGCCGCGCGTCGGTGAAGGTGATCCTGGCGATCGCCTTGGCCGATTTGAAGCCGTATTTCCACGGCAGCGCCAGGCGCAAAGGCGCGCCGTTCTGCTTCGGCGCCGGCTTGCCGTACATGCCGGTCACCAGGAAGGCGAGGTCGTTGGTCGCCTCCTCGAGCGTGACGCCTTCGACATAGGGCCAGGGATACCACGGCGTCTTCTGCTCCGGCGCCACCTCCGGGTTCATGAAGGTCTCGAAGCGCAGGTATTTGGCGCCGGCCTGCGGCTCGGCCAGCTTGACCAGCTCCTTCAGCGCGAAGCCGCTCCACGGCACCGCCATCGACCAGGTTTCGACGCAGCGATGGCGATAGAGCCGCTCCTCGAGCGGCATCTGCTTCATCAGATCGTCGATGCCGATCTGCAGCGGCCTGGCCACCATGCCGTCGATGGCCACCATCCAGGGGCGCAGCGGCAGCGCCTGCGCTTCTTCGACGATCCGCTTGGAGGAGCCGAACTCATAGTAGTTGTTGTAGCGCGTGGCCAATTCCTCGGCCGTCACGTCGCGGTCGAGCGTGTAGGTCGCGTTGCGCTTGAAGGGATAGAGGCCGGCGGAGGGGTCATCTGCGGCGGGCGCGGCGCTTTCCGCCTCGGCCTGGGCCACCTTGTCCTCGCCGCAGCCGATGAGGGCAGCGGCGGCGCCGATCGCGGCGGTGCCGGTCAAGAACCGGCGGCGGTTGAAAAAGACATGCTCCGGCGTCGCTTCGCGCTCGGGGATTTCCCAGCCGCGTTTCGTCTTGATGAACATCGGGACCACTCCCAGCAGATCAACGGCGCAGCTGAAAGCAGAATGGGCGGCATAGCCGCCCATCGCAAGTCACGAAGGATTGAGGGAAATGCTTACTTGCTGAGCAGGGCGCGCAGCATCCACGCCGTCTTTTCATGGATCTGCAGCCGCTGGGTCAGCAGGTCGGCGGTCGGCTCGTCGCCGGCCTTCTCGGCCGCCGGAAAGACCGCACGGGCGGTGCGGGCAACGGCTTCCTGCCCCTCGACCAGCTGCTTGATCATCTCCTCGGCCTTTGGCACGCCGGTCTCCTCCTTGATCGAGGAGAGCCGGGAATAGGCGGCATAGGAACCCGGCGCCGGATGGCCGAGGGCGCGGATGCGCTCGGCGATGGCGTCGACCGCCAGGGCGAGCTCGTTGTACTGCGTCTCGAACATGAGATGCAGGGTGTTGAACATCGGGCCTTCGACGTTCCAATGGAAATTGTGCGTCTTGAGATAGAGCGTGTAGGTGTCGGCGAGGAGCTTCGAAAGCCCCTCGGCAATCGCCTTGCGATCCTTCTTCGAAATGCCGATGTCGATTTCCATGGGATTTACCTCGTGGGAAAGGAACACCTCAACAATGGGCGTTTTTCCGTCGCGATTCAAGGCGGATTAGAATTATTACAAAGTGCTGCGACAGCGTGACGCCGAGACTTCGTCCTCGCCGCTCATTCCAGTCGTCATGCCAGGGCTTGGCCCTGGCATCCACGAGTCTGCCTGCCATCGTGCTCGCTATCGCCCAACGAAACTCGTGGATCCCAAGGCCAAGCCTTGGGATGACGACTTCGTCGTCACTTCAAAGCCTGGCAGGCGCGAATGATGCGGGTGCAGGCTTCGCGCAACGCTTCGGTCGAGGTCGCGTAGGAGATGCGGAAGAAGGGCGACAGGCCGAAGGCCGAGCCCTGCACCGCGGCGACGCCTTCGGCCTCCAGCAGATAGGTGACGAAATCGTCGTCGGTCGCGATCCGCTTGCCCTGCGGCGTGGTCTTGCCGATGGCGCCGGCGCAGGACGGATAGACGTAGAACGCGCCCTCCGGCTTGTGGCAGCGCAGGCCGGGCGCCTTGTTCAGCATCTCGACCACCATGTCGCGGCGCGCCTTGAAGCTCTCGTTGTGCCTGGCGATGAAATCCTGCGGACCGCTCAGCGCCTCGACGGCGGCGGCCTGGCTGATCGAGCAGGGATTGGAGGTCGATTGCGACTGCATCTTGGCCATCTGCTTGATCAGCGTTGCCGGACCGCCGGCATACCCGATGCGCCAGCCGGTCATGCAATAGGCCTTGCTGACGCCGTTCACCGTCAACGTGCGGTCGTAGAGCTTCGGCTCCACTTCGGCCGGCGTCGCGAACTCGAAGCCGTCATAGACCAGGTGCTCGTACATGTCGTCGGTCATCACCCAGACATGCGGATGCTTCACCAGCACGTCGGTCAGCGCCTTCAGCTCGGCGCGCGTATAGGCGGCACCGGTCGGGTTCGACGGCGAGTTGAGGATGATCCACTTGGTCTTCGGCGTGATCGCCTTCTCGAGATCCTCGGGCCGCAGCTTGAAGCCGCTGTTCTCGCCGCAGGGCACGCAGACCGGCTTGCCCTCGCAGAGCAGCACCATGTCGGGGTACGAGACCCAGTACGGCGCCGGGATGATGACCTCGTCGCCTGCGTTCAGCGTCGCGGCCAGCGCGTTGTAGAGCACCTGCTTGCCGCCGGTGCCGACGGTGATCTGCTCCGGCTTGTAGTCGAGGTTGTTCTCGCGCTTGAACTTGGCGCAGATCGCCTTCTTCAAGACGGCGGTGCCGTCGACGTCGGTGTACTTCGTCTCGCCCTTCTGGATCGCGGCGATGGCTGCCGCCTTGATGTTGTCCGGCGTGTCGAAATCCGGCTCGCCGGCGCCCAGGCCGATGACGTCGCGGCCCGCGGCTTTCAGCTCGCGCGCCTTGCTGGTGACGGCGATGGTAGGCGACGGCTTGATGCGGTCCAGACGGTCGGCGATGAAGGGCATGGGAGGTCTCGGCGTGAGGGTGGAAAATCGCGCCGGACCATACTTGGACGAGGCGCCTGGCGCAACGGCCAAGCCGTGCAAACCCGCCTTGCGTCCAATGCCGGATGCCGCCGATGTAACGGGACAATTAACGCTGCTAGGCCGCCTTGCGAGCCGCGAAAACCATCACCGCCACGCCGCCGGC
>JAEUKU010000341.1 GCA_016794075.1 Rhodospirillaceae bacterium | reverse complement strand
GCACGTCCTGCGCTTCTGGGAGACCAAGTTCGCCCAGATCCGCCCCCTGAAGCGGGGCGGCGGCCGGCGCTATTACCGGCCGGAGGATATCGACCTGCTGCGGGCCATCCGCGGCCTGCTCTACGACAAGGGCTATACCATCAAGGGCGTGCAGAAGCTGATCCGCGAAGGCGGGCTGAAGCTGGCCGATGGCGCCGCCCCGGTGGATTTCGCCCCGGCCCCCGCTGAGGAGGCCGAAAGCGCCCCGGCCCAGGCCCGCAACCCGATGGCCGATTTGCCGCTGTTCCGCGCCACCCTGACCGACGGTCAGGTGCGCGAGGTCAAGGCGATCACCGGCGAACTGGGCGAGTTGCGCGACCGCCTGCGCCGGGCCCTGGACGGGGTGAAGCCGCCCCGGCGCTAGGCCGCCCGGCGGCCAACGCCTACCCAATCCTTGCCGGAGCCCGTCCCGGCCGCTATATAACCCCCGCCGGCCGGCCACCCCCAGATTGGGCCGCCCGGTTTGGCTTTTGGGCCATATCACGCGATGTCGGAGCGTAGCGCAGCCTGGTAGCGCATCAGACTGGGGGTCTGGGGGTCGTGGGTTCAAATCCCGCCGCTCCGACCATTTTTCCGCGTGTCCAGTCCGGAGACATAGGTAACAGAACGTTCCTAAGACATGGGTGACACCCCTGGCCCGAAGGGGTTGTCGGTAGGTTGCAAGGTCTTCTGTTCCAAGTCGATATATCCGAGATCGTAGTGCATGAAGGAGACGAGCCAGATTCCCTCGTCGACCTCCTTGATGCCGAGCTTTTGTCCGGCCAGCACGGTTGAGATGTTGATCTTCTTGCGATGCAGGCAGAGGCGGCCGCAATTGGTTACCAGTACCTCGCGGTCGTGGAAGGGATAGCTGAGTTCCGGCAAGCCGTGATAGGGGCGCGGTGAGGGCGTGTAGAGTTCGGCCGGGCACTTCATGCCGATGGCCTGGTGGGGTCGCTCGGCATTGAACTCCTCGACGAAGTCGTCGAAGCGGGCCTGCTGCTGCAGGCTGTTGGCTCCCGGCGGCCGGGTTGCTTCCTTCTTCAAGGTGAGATGCATGCGCTCGTGGCGGCCGTTCTGCTGCGGCTTGCCTGGCTTGATGCGCTCGATCCCGATGCCGAGCCTGAGCCACCAGACGGAGAGCTTGGAGAGGTTGAACAGGGCGTTGGCGCTGACGAAGGGCACGCCGTTGTCGCTGCGGATCGCCCCGGGCAGGCCGCGCTCCTGGAACAGGCGCTCGAAGGCGGTGAAGGCCAGCTCTTCGCGGGTGGAGTCGAGGGCTTCGCACAGCAGCAGATAGCGCGAGGCATGGTCGGTCACGGTGAGGGGATAGCAGTAGGCTTTGTTGCCGAGCTGGAACTCGCCCTTGTAATCGGCACACCACAGGTCGTTAGGCGCCAGGCCGGCGGAGAGCGGTGTTCCACTGGCGCGCTGGCGCCGCTTGTTCATCCGCTTGACCAGCCCATGCCGGTCGAGCACGGCGTGGATGGTGCTGATCGCCGGCACCCGGACATCCCCAGCCAGGCGGCGGAGTAGCAGCTCACGGATCTTGCGCGCCCCCCAGTGCGGCTTGGCGCGCTTGAAGCTGACGATCTGGCTCTCGATCTGGCCCGGCAACTGGTTGGCATAGCGCACCGGACGGCGCGAGCGATCCGACAGCGCCTCCAGCCCATGCTCTTGGTATCGCTCGAAAATCTTGTAGCCGGTCTTGCGCGAGATGCCGAACTCCCGGCACAGCAGGCTCATCTGCTCGCCCTCCAAGAGCCGGGCAACAAACCGCAGCCGCTCGTCCATCACCGAACACTCCTTCCAGGGCATCGACACCTCCCCCAGGCAATTGCCTGGGGGAGGTGTTACCCATGTGTCCGGAACAAAGTGTCACCTATGTCTCAGAACGCTCAAGCAAAAGACATATCCAATTCCGGCCTTCATTGGGACGGCACTAGCTAATTGTCGCCTTCGTCAGAATGAGCGCGGCTTCCTTGTCATTATCTATTGCACGGAATCCGAGCATTAGCCTAATTGAGCCGGAGCGTGGTCAATCAAGGCCGATGTGAACTCGACTGCTTGCCCAAGCTAAGCCACAGGCATTGTCGGCAGGAGAGCCCATGGCCAATCAAGAGGCGGTTGAAGCGCTGCGCAGCCAAGCCAAATGGCGCAAGTATATCCAAGAGGTCCACAAGACGGGGGATTTCGATTTCTCAGGCGCAGACCTCCGCGGCGTTGTCACAGCACTGGATAAGGCCTGGACCCATAGCTTCAACCATCGCGCTAATTTTACGAACTGCATCTTCTCCGATTTTCTAGTCTCGGAAATGGCCTTTCCCCAGGGCATCGACTTCACCGGCAGCACGTTTCACGGCCGCGCACAATTCTCCCTTGGTGGTGGCCAGCCTTGCGGCTTGGTGATCATCCGCAGCGCACGCTTCAAAGAAACAGTCTACATGCAGGCCGGCTACCACTCGATCCAGATTGAAAACTGCATATTCGAGAAAGGCCTCTCGCTAGGTGGAACATTCCAAGGGAGTGTCGAGATTATCGGTCGCAATACGGACATTTGCGGAGATCTGCAAGCGACTCACTCCGTCTTTAACAAGAAACTAATTGTCGCAGATATTCGCGTGCACACGGCTAAAAAAGACGACGCTGGCGGCGGACTCATCTTTCGTGGTTGCACGTTTGCCGCGCCAGCAACCTTTGCCAATCTCACGGTAGAAGGTGTCGCCAACTTCAGCCAGGCGCAGTTCCATGCAAGAACGGATTTCCGCGGCACGAGGTTTGGCCGAGCCCCAATTTTCGAGGGCGCTTCGCTCAACGTCGAAACTGAGTTCGATGTGTCGGACGCCCTCTACAGCCAGTTTCCAGACACCAAATCCGAGGGTGCTGAACAGCGCTACCGTGTGCTCAAGACAATGTTGGGAGCCCACAATGCACTATCCGAACAGCAGGCCTTTGCTCGCCTCGAAATGAAGGCCTATGCCGAGCGACATCCCGGCAAAGCCAATCTGTATCGGGCCTACGAACTGTTCTCCGACTACGGGCTTTCGTGGCGCCGCCCCCTCGCATGGTTGATCGGCCTCATGATGGCAATTGCAGCACTCTTCATTGCAATCGGAGTGCTCGAAGGAAAGTACGATTGGGCGCATTTAGCATTGCTCGCGCTCAGCAATGCTTTTCCGTTTGTTGGCGGGCTCAAGGCGCTGCAGCTTGACGCAGCAATGGAGGGACTATCTCCAGCGGCAACAGCAGCGATAGCTATTCTGTCCGTAGTGCAAAATGTTGCGTCTACCTTGCTATTGTTCCTGGTTGCGTTGGGCATCCGAAATCGCCTGCGGATGAAGTAGATAAGCGAATCGAGAGTGGCGAAACTAGGGTCGGAACACTGTTCCACTGAGGGGGCGATGGCTATAGGTCTACAGCAAGGCGAGCGAGTATTTGTTCCCGCCTCTGTGTTGAACGCACAAGTGAACAGTTCATCCGCTTTTTGGCGGTCGGGTGTGCTGCAATTGAACGGCCGCAGTGTTCAAATTGATGTGGGGGCCGGCAACACAGAATGGGTCGCTGCGAGCAAATGTCAAAGGAGCATAGGCGTAGCTGTTCTAGCAATTGGTGACTTTGCTTCAGAAGCAACTCTTATTGACCCCCTTTCCAAGTCTGTACTGCAGTTTTGCAGGCTTCTTTGCTCTGATGACTACGTCAGGGCTTTCAAAATAAGATCGGTAGCGGAGCTATCACTACTTTGGGCTCAAAATCATGCTGTCTACTCGCATGTCACCATCATCGGGCACGGCAATGGAACCGGTCTAAAGTTTGCTGCCGATGACTGGGTTCCCCCTGAAGATCTGCGCGCATCTCTGGACATTCAGGGCGTCACCAAGAAGTGCTTTGTCAATCTATCCTGTGAACTAGGCAAGGCTGCATACGGCAAGTCTTTCTCCAAATTAGATGTATGCGAAGCATTCATTGGGCCGTTTGACAGCGTCCACGGCGCAGTTGGGTTACACTTCGTCCAATCGTTCTTAGTAAACCATTTGCTTCATGGTGAAACGCTCAAGGTCGCATTTCGTCATGCTCGCGAAACCGTGGCCGGCAGCACAAGTTTTCGGATGTGGCGCAAAGGAAAAATGATTACGGGAGACTGATCTCAGGCTGGAGAACCTGATTGCGCTGCTGCGTAGCAAAGCGGTTCGAATTCACGTGTCTAGGGCTTCACCAGCCCCTGCCCGCCGCCTTTACCACTTCCTTTGTCAGCGCATCCCGAGGATTCGGGGAGGAAATGGCGGGGAGGAATTGGGGTCAGAGTCGAACTTGGGAGGAATTGGGGTCAGAGTCGAACTTGGCTATGTCCTGGCAACGGCGACCGCGTTGCGAGAAACCCGTGAGAAACTGGGGCCAGAGTCGAATTTGGCTCTAGGTCTCGACACCGGCGACCAAGTTGCGA
The DNA here is from genome assembly GCA_016794075.1 of Rhodospirillaceae bacterium. Classification (GTDB taxonomy): domain Bacteria; phylum Pseudomonadota; class Alphaproteobacteria; order Dongiales; family Dongiaceae; genus Dongia_A. The sequence continues at coordinate 7,711 of JAEUKU010000341.1, read as the reverse complement.
GAAACCCCAGGTTACAGCATGAATCGCCGTCCGCGCCAATCTGGGCGAGCCATGCTGCGGCCGCTTCATACCCCCATCTGAGCCATTCACCATGAGCCCCCCGAGCGGCGCGGGTGCGCAACGCGTGCTTTCTGGCAACGCTCTCGCGGTGCATCAGCGCTTGCGCACGAATTCGGTGCGCAGGACGAGGCCCTTGATGCCCTCGTGGCGGCAGTCGATCTCCTCGACGTTGTCGGTCAGCCGGATCGACTTGATGACCGTGCCTTGCTTCAGGGTCTGGCTGGTCCCCTTCACCTTCAGATCCTTGATGAGGGTGACCGAATCGCCATCGGCAAGGACATTCCCGGAAGCATCGCGAACCACGACCGGACCGGCATTGGCGGACGCAGCCATATCCGTGGCCGGACGCCATTCACCCGTCGCTTCGTCGTAGACCCATTCGTCGTTCTCTTTGCCCACGCTTTGCCTCTGTCGTCGAGAAGGTTTGCCCCCAAGCCAGCCCAGCGTCGGAACAGACTTCAAAGATCTGGTCAGCATCGGTAGGCCGGCAAGCGCCGCTTATACCACCTGCTCAGCTGAAGCAATACATGGCGAGGGATCGTGCTCTTGGCGGCGTTCCGCTTGCATTTCCAGCGGGGATTTCGCGAGGGCGCCGCGAATGAAGGAGGTGAATGAATGACCGCTTGGCGATGGCGCCTGGCGCCCCAACCAGTTGGATTGCTCAGCATTTGCCACCCACCCGGTGGAAACTTGGATCACCGGGACAAGCCCGGTGATGTCGAAGGAGGGGGACGCGGCATCGAAGCGAAGCCCGCAGGTGCGAGAAGGTCTCGCCGCTGGATAGGGGGCATGCCCGCCCTGCACTGGTCACCAAGCACGGCGGCGACTATCTAGGGAAGCTCAGCCTTGCGGAGCCCGCCCGATGATCCCCCTTTCCATCCTCGACCTCGTACGGGTGACCGAAGACACCGACGCGGGTGCTGCCTTGTGGAACGCGCGCGACCTCGCGGCGCACGCTGAAGACTGGGGCTACAAGCGCATCTGGTTCGCCGAGCATCACAACCTCGCCGGCATCGCCAGCGCGGCGACCACCGTGGTCATCGCCCACGTGGCGGGCGGCACCAGGCAGATCCGCGTCGGCGCCGGGGGGATCATGCTGCCGAACCATGCGCCCTATGTGATCGCCGAGCAGTTCGGCACCCTGGAGCGCCTGTTCCCCGGGCGCATCGATCTCGGCCTGGGCCGCGCGCCGGGCACCGACCAGGTGACGCTCCGCGCCTTGCGCCGGGCGCCGGAGGCGGGCGACAATTTCCCCAACGACGTGCTGGAATTGCAGGCCTACCTCGCACCGGCCGAGCCCGGCCAGCGCATCCAGGCGATTCCCGCCGCCGGCACCAACGTGCCGCTGTGGATCCTCGGCTCCAGCCATTTCGGCGCCCTGCTGGCGGCGGAGCTCGGCCTGCCCTACGCCTTCGCCTCGCATTTCGCGCCGGACCTGCTGCTCGAGGCGCTGCAGCTTTATCGCGGCCGCTTCAAGCCCTCGGCCCAGCTCGACAAACCCTATGCCATGGTCGGCGTCAACATCATCGCCGCCGAGAGCGACGCGGAGGCGAAGCGCCTCGCCACCACGCAGCAGATGTCCTTCGCCAACATCTTCCGCGGCGCGCGCAAATTGGGTCAGCCGCCGATCGACGACATCGAGACCTATTGGTCGCCGCAGGAGAAGGCGCAGGCCATGCGCATGCTGGCGCGCTCGATCTATGGTTCGCCGGACACGGTGCGCAAAGGCATCGACGCGCTGCTCGCCGAGACAGAGGCCGACGAGCTGATGATCGTCTCGGACGTCTACGAACACCCGAAGCGCCTGCGCTCCTTCGAGCTGATCATGGAGGCGGCGAAGGGCACGGCGGCAGCCGCCTAGGGCAGCTGCGCCAAAGCGGCGGAAAAGGCGCGCTGGAAGGCGTCGAGCTCCTTCGCGTCGGCATCCGAGACGGCAGTGAAGTCGAAGTTCCGCTCGCGCCAGGCGAGGATGGCGAAGCCATCGCGATGTTGCAGCGCCGGCGCGGCGTCGCCCGCACCAGCCCGCACGAAGACGCTCACCACATGCGGGCCGGCCTTGTAGACCAGCACGGGCAGCGCCTCGGCCTGCGGGATGTCGAGCCTGCCGCCCAGCAGCGGATACCCGGCCGGCGCCAGATCGACCACGACCGGCGCCACCGCCGTCTTGCCGCCGAACCACGGTTTCACCGTGTGGCGGTCGGAGGAGGCGACGTCGAAGACATGGCCCGACAGGGTGGCGCGGCGATGGGCATTGAGCGCGGCGACGGCCCAATCCTGCTCCGGCGCCGGCGCGCCGACATAGAGCGCCGCCGATCCGGCGAGGATCGCCGCCACCGAGGCCGCCGCGGCCATCGACAGCCATTCCCGGCGCGTCGGCCAGGTTCGCGCGGCGCGGGATGCAGTCGGGCGCGGCAGGCCTTCCAGCAGCCGTTCGCGCGCCGCGGCGCTCGCCGCGAAGCGGGTCAGGCCGCCGCGCAGCTCCGCCCGCAGGCGCAGCGCGCGATCGACCTCGAGCCGGCACTCCGCGCAAGACTCCATGTGACGGTCAAAGGCGGCGCTTTCGAGGGCGCCCAGTTCGCCGTCGACATAGGCCTCGCGCGCCGCGCACTCGATCTGGCTGGTCGCGGTCATGATGCGTATTCCGGCAGCGCCGCCATCAGCAGCTTGCGGCCGCGAGACAGGCGCGACATCACGGTGCCGAGCGGCACGTCGATCACCGCGGCGATCTCCTTGTAGGACATATCGTGCAGCTCGCGCAGCACGATGACCTCGCGGAACTCAGCCGGGAGGGAAGCGACGGCGCGGTTGATCTCGTTCGACCGGTCGCGCCGCGCCAGCGCCTGCTCGGGATCGTCGGATGACGGCGATTGCGTCTCGGATTGCGCCTCCAGGGTTTCGGCATCCGGGACAAAGACCATGTTGGGCTTGCGGTTGCGCGCCAGCCAGGTCATGGCGGTGTTGCGCACGATCGCCAGCAACCAGGGTCGGAAGCTGCCGCCGGAAAAGCGGTCGAGGTATTTGTAGGCGCGCAACAAGGCCTCCTGCGCAATATCCTCGGCGTCGGCGCGGTTTCCGGTCAGCCAGGCCGCCAGATTGACCGCATCATCGAGCAACGGCACCGCCAGTCGCTCGAACCGCGCGCGCCGGTCGAATTCGGACAAAGTCGCGCCTCCCATACTCGGTCCGGGCCCGCTCACATATCGCGCCCGGATGCCGTCGCCACTGGAAACAGCCGAGCGAAGATGCGCGGTAACGCGGCGATGATCCATATCCCAGGATGCATACCTGCCATCGCGCTGTTTTATTCCCGGGCATTTGGCGGGGAATAACGCGCCCCTGCGGCTGGTCTTGGGAGCGTAACCGCAACCCCAGGAGTGCATCCATGACCATCAGCTTGAGCCGCCGCGACGCGCTGCGGCTTGCCGCCATCGGCGGCGTCGTCTTCGCTTCCCGCATCGGCCGCCCCGCCATGGCGGCGGCGGAGGAATTCTATTTCGTCCAGGTCAGCGACACCCATTGGGGTTTTGCCGATCCCAAGGTCAACCCCGACCCGCGCGCCACGCTGGCTCGGATGGTCGAGGCGATCAACGGCGTCACGCCGGCGCCGGACTTCGTCGTTTTCACCGGCGACCTCACCCACAAGACCGATGACCCGGTCGAGCGCCGCGCGCGCATGGCCGAGTTCAAACAGATCGTCGGCGGCCTCAAGGTGCAGAACCTCTATTTCCTGCCCGGCGAACATGACGCCGCCGCCGATCGCGGCGCCGCGTTCCAGGAGGCCTTCGGCGTCACCCACCAGAGCTTCGACCACAAGGGCGTCCATTTCGTCACGCTCGACAACGTCTCCGACCCGAAGGGCCTGATCGGCGCGGCGCAGCTCGACTGGCTCAAATCGGACCTGTCGGAACTCGATGCGGGTCGGCCGATCGTGCTCTTTACCCATCGCCCGCTGTTCGACCTCAAGCGCGAGTGGGACTGGTTCACCGGGGACGGCGCCGCAGCGGTGGCGCTGCTCGACCGCTTCGATACCGCGACGGTGTTCTACGGCCATATCCACCAGGAGAACCGGCACATGACCGGCAAGGTCGCGCATATCTCCGCGCGCTCGGCGCTCTATCCGCTGCCCGCGCCAGGCGCCCAGCCCAAGAAAGCGCCCCTGCCTTGGGACGCCGCCGCCAAGGATCACGGAACCGGGTGGCGCACGGTGGAGGCCGGCCCCCGGCAACTCCAGGTCCAGGATCATCCGAACGTCTGACCCGCCCGCAACATGAAAGGAAGTACCATGACCAGGTTCCTCTCCCGCATCGCCCACGCCTTGCTCGTCTGCGCGACCCTCAGCCCCGCTCTTGCCCATGCGGCCGATACGGAGGAAACCTCCGCCAGCGCCGATGGCGGCGGTTTCGACCAGGCCCGCATGCTGGTCGAGGCGGAGAAATTCGCCGAAGCGCTCCCGGCCTTGCGCGCGCTCGACGCGCAAGCGCCCGGCAATCCCGACGTGCTCAACCTGATCGGCTTCTCGCTGCGCAGGACCGGCCACATGGCCGAGGCGCTCGACTACTATAACCGCGCCCTCGCGCTGAACCCGCAGCACCTCGGCGCCAATGAGTATCTCGGCGAGCTCTATCTCGAGACGCACCAGCCGGAGAAGGCCAAGGAGCGGCTGGAGGCACTACGTCTGGCCTGCGGCGATTGCGAGGAATTCGAGGACCTGGAGGCCGCCATCGGCAAGGTCGCGGCGCAGTAGCAGCTGCCGCCAAACGCTGCGCCGGAAAGGCCGGCCGCTATTCCTCGGGTTCCGTGGTGAACATCAGCGGATAGCCCTTGGCTCGGCCGGCCTCGGTCGCGCGCGTGGCCTTGGTCTCGGCGATGTCGCGGGCGAACACCGCCACCACGCAGGCACCCCGCTTGTGCGCCGTCATCATCACGCGATAGGCCTGCGCCTCGGTCATGCCGAACTCGCCCTTCAGCACCCGCACGACGAAGTCGCGCGGCGTGTAGTCGTCGTTGAGCAGGATCACCTTGTAGAGCCGCGGCCGCGCGGTCTTCAGCACCGGCTTCGGCGCTAGGATGGTGTCGGGCGTATTGGCAGCGTTGCTCATCACCGGAACACCCAGACCCTCACGGAAGTCCACGGCCCATCGGTCCCCGCCCGCGACAGCTTAAGGTCTGGGCCCGCGCCATTGAAGAGCCGTCGCAAGAGCCACTGTCCGGGCGCACAAGCGCCGCGCTCGACCGTTTGGCGTAAACCTTTCGGCGCTTGTTCCCGGATGCCGCACCTTCAATACTGGCACAGCTCTTGCCTGTGACACAGCCTGGAACCGTTAACTTGGTGGTGCATCATGGCGTCTCTCTACATTTCCCCAACCGGCGCGGGCCTGCGCGACGGCTCGAGCATCGAAAACGCGGCAACCCTTGGCAGCCTGTCGGCGCTGATCGGCGCGGCCGGGGCCGGCGGCGAGGTTCTTCTGCTGGCGGATCAAGGGGTCTATCGCCCCGAGGAAGCGATCGCGATCTCGGCCGGCGGCGAGGCCGGCGCGGCGGTGACCATCCGCGGCATCGATTCGGCGGGAAATGCCCTGGCGGCAGAAATTGCCGGGACGCGGGCGGAAAACTGGACCCCGGGACAGCCGAGCGGGCTGGAACTGTTCCGCCTCGGCAGCGGCGCCGACAACCTCACCTTCCAGGATCTGGCGATCAGGAACTTCGGCAACGGCGCCTTCCGCATCGGCGCCGACATCGAGAACCTGACGATCCGGCAGGTCGACGCCGCAAACGTCACGCGCTTCGTCGAGAACAACGCCTTCCCCGACCAGGCCACGGCCACCATCTCCGGCCTCACCGTCCAGGATGTCGAGGTCGCCGGCTATTCCTCGGGCGCGATCCGCCTGAAATACGACAGCCACGACATCGTCCTTCAGGACGTCAAGGGCGACAGCCAGGGCCAGGACGGCGGGCTCTACATCGTCGGCGTGCATCTCGACGGCACGGTGCATGACGTGCTGATCCAGCGCGTGCAGATGGACAACAGCTTCGGCAACGGGGCCGCCGACCGCTACTGGAACGGCGACGGCTTCGCCACCGAGCGGGGCGTGTTCGACGTGCGCTTCGAGGACGTCTCCGCCTCCGGCAACACCGATGCGGGATTCGATCTCAAGTCGAGCACCACGATCGTGGTCAACGCCTTCGCCGAGGGCAACAAGCGGAACTACCGGCTGTGGAGCGAGAGCATCACGGTGGAGGACAGCGTCAGCCTCAACCCGCAGAAGCTCGGCGGGTCGGGCGGCGTGGCGCATGTCTGGCTGCGCGACGGGGCGATCGCCACGCTCGACCACTTCCAGTTCAGCGACAGCGGCGCCCCCGCCACCTTGTTCGACCTGACCGACGGACCGTCGCTGCTGCGCCTCATCGACACGGTCATCCCCGAGATCTATGCCGACAAGATCTGGCTCGGCAGCGGCTCGATCGTCGAGGTGGTGGTGCCGCCCGCTGAGCCGCCGGCCGAACCGCCGGCGGAGACGCCGAACCAGGCGCCGACCGGCATCGCCGTTTCCGGCGGCGCGGCGGAGGAGAACTCCGATGCCGGCACCGTCGCAGCGACGCTCGCCGCGATCGACCCGGATGCCGGCGACAGCCACAGCTTCACCCTGGTCGGCGGCGCCACCGATTTGTTCGAGATCATCGGCAACCAGATCCGCGTCAAGGCGGGCGCGAAGCTCGACTACGAGACGGCGAAGAGCCATAGCCTGCTGGTCGACGTCACCGACGCGGCGGGGGCGAGCTACCAGCAGACCATCGTCGTCAGCGTGCTCAACGTCTTCGAGACCGGCGGCAGCGGCAACGACCTCGTGCTCGGCGGCTCCGGCGCCGACGTGCTCACCGGCAAGACCGGCAACGACACCTACCTGGTGAACAATGCCGGCGACAAGGTGGTCGAGAAATCCAACCAGGGCACCGACACGGTCAACGTGACCATCGATGCCTATGCCATGACCACCTATGTCGAGAAGCTGGTCTATCTGGGCGAAGGCGCCTTCACCGGCATCGGCAATTCCTCCAACAACACCATGACCGGCGGCGGCCTGGACGACCAACTGAGCGGCGCCAACGGCAACGACACGCTTTATGGCGGTGGCGGCGGCGACCGGCTTTCCGGCGGCAACGGCAACGACAAGCTCTATGGCGGCACGGAGGACGACAGCCTGTTCGGCGGCTTCAATAACGACTCGCTGTGGGGCGAGGACGGAGACGACCTGCTGTTCGGCGAGGACGGCACCGATTCCCTCTATGGCGGCGCCGGCAACGACCTGCTGAACGGCGGCGGCGGCAACGACGCGATGACGGGCGGCACGGGCGACGACACCTATGTCGTGAACGCCAGCAAGGACGCGGTGATCGAGCTGGCCAACGAGGGCGTCGACACGGTGCAAAGCTCCCTCACCTACACACTGGGTGCCAATCTGGAGAACCTGACGCTGACGGGAGCGAACGCCATCAACGGCACCGGTAACGGCGCGGACAACACGCTGCGCGGCAACGGTGCCGCCAACCTGCTGAACGGCGGGGCGGGCGACGATGTGCTCGACGGCGGCGGCGGCAACGACACCCTGACCGGCGGCGAGGGCGCCGACACCTATCTCTTTGGCCGCGGCGG
>JAEUKU010000338.1 GCA_016794075.1 Rhodospirillaceae bacterium | reverse complement strand
TCCGATCGCCAGTCGGCATGTGCTAGAGTAGACGCAGCCGGTTGCCCCCGACGCATCCGCGTCGGGGGCGGCCGGTTGATTGCTGTCACGGTGGGGAGATCCGATGGCGTCCGGCAACGGCAAGCAGCCCTATTTGACCATCCGCAACGTCGATAAGTTCTTCGGCGGCTTCCAGGCGCTGAAGAATGTATCGCTGGATGTCTATCCGGGCGAGTTCGTGTGCTTTCTCGGTCCCTCCGGCTGCGGCAAGACCACCTTGCTGCGGGCGATCGCCGGCCTCGACATCCAGGACAGCGGCACGATCTCGCAGGGCGGCAAGGACATTTCCGCCCTGCCGCCGTCGCGGCGCGACTATGGCATCGTGTTCCAGTCCTATGCCCTGTTCCCCAACCTGACGACGGCGGAGAACATCGCCTATGGCCTGGTCAATCTCGGCAAGGACAAGGCCGCCATCGCCGCCCGGGTCGCCGAATTGGTGGCGCTGGTCAGCCTGAAGGGGCAGGAGGCTAAGTATCCGGCCCAGCTCTCCGGCGGCCAGCAGCAGCGCGTCGCGCTGGCGCGCGCCATCGCCATGGCGCCGGGTCTGCTGCTGCTCGACGAGCCGCTTTCGGCGCTCGATGCGCGCGTGCGGCTCAATCTGCGCGGCGAGTTGAAGCAGTTGCAGCGCCGGATCGGCGTCACCACGATCATGGTGACGCACGACCAGGAAGAGGCGCTGGCGGTCGCCGACCGCATCGTGGTGATGAATCACGGCGTGATCGAGCAGGTCGGCCGGCCCGAAGAGGTCTATCGCAACCCGGCCAGCGCCTTCGTCGCCGATTTCGTCGGCCACATGAATTTCCTGCCCGCGCAGCGCAGCGCGGCCAACACGTTGCGCATCGGCGGGGTGGAATTGACGGCCGATCTCAGCGGCGTGGCCGCGCCGGCGGGTGGCGATCTGACGATTTGCCTGCGGCCCGAGGACGTGCAGGTGCGCGGGTTGCAGCCGCAGCAGCCGAACGTGCTGCAGGCGGAGATTTCCGGCCTGGAGTTCCTCGGCGCCTTCTGCCGGGCGGAGCTCCGGCTCGGCAACGCCGACGCGCTGGGTCTGGCGGCGGATTTTTCCACCAACGCCATGCGCGATCTCGATCTGCGCATCGGCAAGACGATCCAGGTGGCGCTGCCGCCGGAGCGGTTGCGCGTGTTCGACGCGGTCGCCGCCCATGGCTGACGACGCCTTGCGGACGGCGTCGCTGCCGGCGGCGCGCGCGATCCGGCCGATCGCCGGCGGCGAGGAATGGGCGCAGCGACTGCTGATCCTGGTCCTCGGCGGCTGGCTGCTGGTCACCATCCTGCTGCCGCTCTCCGCCCTGTTCCGCAAGGCGGTGGAGGACAAGAATGGCGGCTTCGTCGGGCTGGCGAATTTCGTCGCCTATTTCCAGGACCCGGCTTTGGTCCAGTCGCTGTTCAACACGTTGACGGTGGCGCTCACCACGACAATCATCACTATCCTCCTGGCCTTCGGTTTCGCCTATGCGATCACCCGGAGCACCATTCCGTTCCGCGGCTTCTTCCGCTCGATCGCGCTGGTGCCGCTGCTGGCGCCCTCGCTGCTGCCCGGCCTGGCGCTGGTCTACCTCTTCGGCAACCAGGGCATCTTCAAGGAGTGGCTGTTCGGCGAGAGCATCTACGGCCCGATCGGCATCGTGATCGGCGAGGTCTTCTTCGCCTTGCCGCATGCGGTGATGATCATCGTCACCGCTCTGTCGGCGGCCGATCAGCGGCTCTACGAGGCGGCCGAATCGCTGCGCACGAAGCCCTTCCGCATCTTCATGACCGTCACCCTGCCGGGCTGCCGCTACGGCCTCGTCAGCGCCGCCTTCGTGGTCTTTACGCTCGCCTTCACCGATTTCGGTGTGCCGAAGGTGATCGGCGGCCAGTACAACGTGCTGGCGACCGACGTCTATCGCCAGGTGATCGGCCAGTTCAATTTCCAGATGGGGGCCGTGGTCGGCCTGCTGCTGCTGGCGCCGGCGGTGCTGTCCTTCGCCGTCGACCGGATGGTGCAGCGGCGCCAGACGGCGCTGCTCTCGGCCCGCGCCGTGCCTTACCAGCCGAAGCGCCGGCCCCGGATCGACGCGGCCTGCCTCGTGCTTTGTCTCCTGGTGTCGGTCTTCGTGCTGTCCATCCTGGGCATGGCGGTGTTCGGCAGCCTGATCAAGTTCTGGCCGTACAACCTGACGCTGAGCCTGGCCAAGTACAATCTCGGCGCCGCCGGTACGGCCGGCTGGGACGCGCTGTGGAACAGCCTGCTCATGGCGGCCATCGTCGCGGCGGTGGGCCCGGCGATCGTCTTCGGCGGGGCCTATCTGGTGGAGAAGACCAAGGTGTGGCCCTGGGCGCGGCTGGCGACGCATTTCTTCGCCATGATCCCGCTCGCGGTGCCTGGACTGGTGCTGGGCCTCGCCTACATCTTCTTCTTCAACGCCCCCGGCAATCCGCTCGGCTTCCTCTACGGCACCATGGCGATCCTGGTGGTCAACACGGTCGGCCATTTCTACACCGTCTGCCACCTGACGGCGGTGACCGCGCTGAAGCAGGTGGATACCGAATTCGAATCGGTGTCCGCCTCGCTGAAAGTGCCGTTCTACAAGACGTTCTGGCGGGTGACGGTGCCGGTCTGCCTGCCGGCGATCCTCGACATCGCGACCTATTACTTCATCAATGCGATGACCACCGTCTCGGCGGTCATCTTCCTTTACTCCAGCAACACCAAGCTGCTGTCGATCGCCGCGGTCAACACCGACGACGCCGGCAACACCGCGGCAGCCTGCGCCATGGGCACCATGATCGTGGTGGTCAGCGCCGCCGCGCGGCTGCTGCAGCTGGGCGTCGCGCGGCTGCTGCGGGCCAGGACCCAGGCCTGGCGCCAGCGCTAGCCGGCCGGCGGGAGGGGAACCTGTGGCGCGACCTGTGGTTTCCACAGCACGCTGCACTGGCCCGAAAGATGATGCGCGGCGCGCCCTTGCATGGCGCCCGCACTTGCTATAGGCGAATGTTACGGAACTGTGACAGTCCGCTCTTCATTGAGTCGGGAGGCCGAAAGGGCCGCGTCCAAATCTCATGGTTTTCTTGATCAATCTTCTGGGCGCCGCCGCCCTGCTCCTCTGGGGCCTGCGGATGGTGCGGACCGGGGTGCTGCGGGCCTTCGGCAGCCAGCTGCGCGCCTTCCTCGGCAGGGCGATGGGCAACCGCTTCACCGCCTTCCTGGGCGGCCTGGGCGCCACCATCCTGCTGCAATCATCGAGCGCCACCGCGCTGATCACCTCGTCCTTCGCCTCGCGCAAGGTGGTGGGGGCCTCGGCGGCGCTCGCCATCATGCTGGGCGCCGATGTCGGCACCGCTCTGGTGGCCCAGGCCTATGCCTTCAAGGTGGCCTGGATCTCGCCGCTGCTGATCCTGGCCGGCTGGTTCATGTTCAACCACGTGACCGACACCCGCACCCGCGACCTCGGCCGCGCCATCGTCGGCCTCGGCATCACGCTGCTCGGCCTGCAGATGATCACGCTCGCGGCCGAGCCGATGCGCGAGGCGCCGGTGGTGCCGCTGCTGCTGAAGCTGATGGCCGATGCGCCGATCTCCGGCGTCCTGGTCGGCGCCGCGCTCACCATCGCGTCGACTTCCAGCCTCGCCATCGTGCTGCTCATCGTCTCCTTCGCCAGCCACGCGCTGATCCCGATCGAAGTTTCCTACGCCCTGGTGCTGGGCGCCAATCTGGGCAGCGCAGTGATGCCGATCATGGCGACCTTCTCCGACGAACCAACGGCGCGCCGCGTGCCGGTCGGCAACCTCATCTTCCGCCTGATCGGCGTGGCGGTCGTACTGCCGCTGCTGCCGCTGATCATACCCGAGATCTCGCGTCTGCAGCCTGAGCATTGGCGCCAGGTGCTGAACTTCCACGTCGCCTTCAACCTGGCACTGGCGGTCGTCTTCATCCCGTTCATCGGCCCGGTGGCGCGCCTGACCCAGCGCCTGCTGCCGGAGCAGGAGCGGCCCGACGATCCGGGCAAGGCGCGCTATCTGACCGAGGGCGCGGTGGAGAACCCCTCCATCGGCCTCGCCAATGCCAGCCGCGAGGCTTTGCGCATGGGTGACCTGCTGGGCCAGATGCTGAATTTGTCGCTGCAGGTCTTCCGCAACGACGACCGCAAGCTGATCCACACGGTTTCCGACATCGATTCCCAGATCGACCGGCTGAACGAGGCGATCAAGCTCTATCTCACGCGGGTCAGCCGCGACGTGATGGACCAGGCCGACCACCGGCGCATCATCGACCTCATCACCTTCACCACCAACCTCGAGCATGCCGCCGACATCGTCGACAAGAGCCTGATGGACCTGGCCGGCAAGAAGACCAAATACGGCCTGAAATTCTCGCCCGAGGGCTCGAAGGAGATCGAGGACATCCACCGCCGCCTCAACGACAATGTCGGTCTGGCGATGAACGTGTTCATGACCGGCGACCTGGCGCTGGCGCGCCAACTCTTTGCCGAGAAGCAGATCTTCCGCGAGCTCGAGCGCGTGGCTGCGGAAAACCACCTGCAGCGCCTGCGCGAGGGGCGGATGGAAAGCATGACCACGTCGGGCCTGCATCTCGACATCCTGCGCGACCTGAAGCGCATCAACTCGCATCTGGCCCTGATGGCCCAGCCGCGCCTGGAAGCGGCCGGCGAGCTCTATTCCTCGCGCCTCAAGGAAGAGGCGACCGCCTAGGTCCCATCCGCGCCGAAGGGCAGGGCGCCGTCTCCGCGCGCGTCAGAGGGTGGCTGCACCTGGGTCGGCATCGGTCAGCGGGTCACCGCCCGTGCCGGGATTGTACGGGACGGGGATCATGCTCTGCATCGGGTCGACGGGCGGCGTGCCGGTATCGGATGGCTGGTCCGGACCGTCGCCCTCGTTCTCGTTCCCGTCGTCGAACAGGTCGGCCGGGTTGAGCGAGCGTCGCGCGGCCAGCGCCGCCGTTGGCTCGCTTTCGTCTTCCATGCCGATGGCGACGGTGCTCTCGGTCGTGTCACCGTCGGCATCCGTCGCGATGACGTTGAAATTGAGGAACAGGTTGTCCTCGGACTCCTCCCCGGTGAACGGATGCTCCAGCGCCGCATGCAGGGTAAAGGCGAAATCGCCGATGTTGTCGCCACTGCCGTCCAGCGTGAAGGTGAACGCTTTCTGGCCGGCATCCGGACCGTCCTTCATCACGCCTTCCCAGGTGATCACGCCGGTCGTCGCGTCGACCGATTCGGCGATCGTGATCTGATGGCCGTCCGCGGTGCGGAGATCCTTCAGGTCGATCGATTGATCGGCGCCGTCGGTGATGGTCAGGGCGCCGATCGACAGGCCGCCCGCGCCGTCCACGCCGAAATCGAATTCGATATTGCCGGTGGCGCTCAGGCCGTTCGCGACCGCGGCGAGTTGCTCGGCGCTGCCGCTGTCCGTCAGGTCGTCTTCACTGATGATGTTGCCCGTGTCGAAGTCGGTGCTGAGGTGGACCGGACCGTCGTCCTGGATCGTGATCGTCAGCGGCAGGGTCGCATGATCGCCGTCGTAGTCCGTGGCACGGACATGGATGAGCTGCGTGACGCCGTCGGCGCCGAGGATCGTGATGCTATCGTCATGATCCTCCGGCGTCGGACCGTCGATCGCGTGGCCGAACGGCAATGTCTGGACGAAGAGCACCTGACCATCGTCGAGCATTTGCAGGACGAACGCCGGCAGCATGTGGCCCGCGGCATCGCCGGTCGGTTCAATATACCCGACGATCACTTGCGCATTGAATTGTTCCAGGAGGATCGGATACTCCACGCCATCCCAGATCGCGGTAGCGTTGGTTGCCTGGATGGCAGTAGTGACATCGCCGTCCGTTGGTGTCCCCGTCGTTCCCGGCTTCACCATGAAAAGTTCGAACGGACGCTCGTTCTCGCCGCTGCCGGACAAGGCGCCGTGAACGGAGTCGCGCGCCGACGGGTCATCCTGGTTCTTCAGGAATTCCTGCGACCCGCCATCCGCACCGAAGCTGACGAGCAGTTGCTTGGCGGCGATGCCGCCGCTGTTCGCAAATCTTTCGGCCATGGCTTCCAATTTCGGAAGGACGGTCGGGTCCAGGGTTATCCCGGCCTCGGCGGCGTCCTGGGCACGCTGTACGAACTGGGGAAGGTATGAATTGATGATGAGCACGGCTTCGCCGTTATACGGAGCCCCCGGCTTGTCGTCCGCGTCCAGGTCGCCGCCACGCGTTTCGTCGAGCACGATCGTGCCCGGCGACGGCACGAAGAAGAGGCCGCCGTCCTGCACCATCTCGCCGAAGAACGGGATGTCGTCGCGCACGCCGACATTCCAGGTTCCGTCTAACTGGGTGCCGTTCGAATCCTCGGCGATGACCTTGATCGGCAGCATCAGGTCTTGCTCGTTCGCGCCCAGCAGGCTGCCCGGTGCTTCGTTGTCGAATTTGTCAAACAGCAGGAAGGCGAGCGTGAACGCGCCATTCGAGCTTTCTTCCGCGACCTGCGCCGTGAAGATGACATGGTCGCCGGGTCCGGCCTTGCCGTCGCCGTCGTCCACGAAGCCGACCAGCACCGGCCCGGCCCCGCCGCCGCCCGGCTGGATTTCATACGTGATCGGTTCGCCGCGGGATGTCAGGCCGGTGGGTAGCAGCGAGGCATCAAGTGACAGCTTGCCGGGCACCGTGCCGCCAAAATCCACGTTCAAGTTTACCGTGACGGTGAGCGGCTCGCGATCGGAGTCAGGGAAGCCGTCGTCGCCGTCGTCGATATCCTTGCCGTCGAACGGATCATTGCCGTTGCCGGCGAACAACGGAAGGAACTGGGCCTTGCTCGCCTGGTTGTTGTCGCGCCCGACAAGATCGTCCTCGTTCACGTTCCCGCTGGCGATCGTGAAGCCGACCAAGCCGGTGTCGGTATCTTCTTCATCGCGCGGGAAGAACCTTTGCTCGTCGTCGATGAGCTTGTATCCAAGATCCGTCGGATCCAGCACGCCCTCGGCGAGGAGTCCGGGCAGCAGGGGGCCGGCCGCGAAGGCAACGAAGATGCCGCTGCCTTGGACCGCATCGCCTTGCGAACCCGCAGCGTTCGGGCCGGAATCGGGGCCGGCCGCCGTCTGGATGTCGAGGTTCGGCAAGGTGCCCGCCAGCACGTCGGTGACGTCCACCACATCGCCGTCGTTGGTGACGACCTTGATCGGTGCGGTCTCGTTGGCTTCGGCGTAGCCCTTGAGGATGATGGTGCGGCCGTCAATGACGATCGCGAGGTTGCCGTCGGCGCCCAGCTTCGCCAGCAATCCGCCGGGCGAACCCGTCGGCAACGCGATGGTCTCGCCCGGATTCACCGGAATAACGACGACCTGACGCCCGTCGCCCTGTGGCAACTGAATCTCCGTCGCATCGCCCGTCGCGGCCGCCAGCTGCACCGTCTCCGGCGTTGACCCGTCGTGCGCCATGTCCAGGCCCGCCTCGCCGGACTGCAGATGCGTGGAAACGGTCGCCATGCCCTTGCCCCCTCATCGGTGCGACGGATGCCGAGATCCCGTCGCCTGTTCGCTCCGGCCCCAACCGGATCGTCAAAGTCGTGTTGGTGGTCCGGCCGTTGCGGCGCGACCCTCGAGGCGCATCCAACATTCCTGGGCGATGTCCGCGATTTGCGGCACCGGAGAGTGTCGAGCTACCCGGACTCCAACCGAAGTTCGGAACAATTATCTAAATTGTCGCGTGAAATGGCAAATGAAACGGGGGCCGCCTCACACACGATGATGTGTATAACAGATCGTTACGCTTGGCGATTGGTGTCGCTTTACTGAAGTTTGCTTGCAAAGCGTGGGCCGCCAAAACGCCCACGCAGAGCGGCTACGGTGGCAGTCGTCGTGCGTCCTGCAGCTATTGATGGTATTCTGCCAACGCCGACAGCCGCAGTTGTTCAGGCGTGCCCGCCCTCCAGCACCAGCACGTCCTCGCGGGCGAAGCTCACCGCAACCTCGGCGCCGCGCTCCGGCGGGGCGGCATTCGGGTTGTTGAAGACGTCGAGCTTGATCGCGTTCTCCTGGAAGCGCACGCGGATGCGGACCACGGAGCCGAGGAAGCTCACCTCCTCGATGGTGCCGATCATGCGGTTCTTGCCGTCGGCGACGGCAATGCTCGGATGGCCGATCGTCGCCACCTCGGGGCGCAGAGCGACGGAGCATTCGGCACCGGCGGCCGCGGGCAGCGGCTTGGCCGAGACGATCTCCTGCCCGTCGACCCGCATCAGGCCGCTTGCCGGGTCGAGCGCCTGGCCCTTCAGCACGTTGAGGGTGCCGACGAAAGAGGCGACGAAACGCGTCGTGGGATTGTTGTAGATCTCGAAGGGCGTGCCGATCTGCTCGGCGCGGCCTTCGCTCATCACCACGATGCGGTCGGACATCGACAGGGCTTCTTCCTGGTCGTGCGTCACGTAGATGGTGGTGATGCCGAGCGAGCGCTGCAGCGAGCGGATCTCTTCGCGCAGCGAGACGCGGATCTTGGCATCGAGCGCGGAGAGCGGCTCGTCGAGCAGCAGCACCTGCGGCTTGATGGCGATGGCGCGGGCCAGCGCCACGCGCTGCTGCTGGCCGCCGGAAAGCTGATAGGGATAGCGGCCGGCCAGATGCGGCAGCTTGACGATGTTCAGCATTTCCTCGACCCGCGACTTGACCTCCGCCGCGGATTTCTTGGCGATCTTCAAGCCGAAGGCGACGTTCTCCGCCACCGTCATGTTGGGGAAGAGGGCGTAGGACTGGAACACCATGCCGACATTGCGCTTGTTCGGATGCAGCCGGGTGATCTCCTTGCCGTCGATCTTGATCGAGCCCGCCGTCGGCACCTCGAAGCCGGCGACCATGCGCAAAGTCGTGGTCTTGCCGCAGCCCGACGGGCCGAGGAAGGAGATGAACTCGCCGCGCTCGACCGCGAGGTCGAACTTGTGCACCACGGTCTGCGGACCGTAGTTCTTGCGGATGTCGCTCAGTGCCAGGAATGCCATTCTCGTTCCCCAATCCGCCGGCTCAAGGCGCTGCCTTGATCTGCTTGCCGCGGCCGAACACGTTGATCAGACCCATGCAGGCCCAGGTCACCACGAAGGCGATGATCGCCAGGGCCGACGGTTCATAGGCGCGGTTGGCCCCGATATTCTGCAGATACGGGCCGAAGGCCGGCCGGTTCAGCAGGCTGGCCATGGTGAACTCGCCGATCACCACCGCGAAGGTCAGGAAGGCGCCAGAGAGGATCGCCGAGCGCACATTCGGCAGGATCACCTTGAACAGGATGGTCGGCCAGCCGGCGCCGAGGTTCTCGGCCGCCTCGGTCAGCGTGCGCACGTCGATCGCCCGCAGGCCGGTATCGACGGCGCGGTACATGTAGGGCAGGGCCAAGGTCACGTAGCTGAAGGTCAGCAGCAGATCGGTCGCCCGGGCGCTCGCTGTCATCGGCAGAATCGAGGAGCTGTTGTAGAGCCGGATATAGCCGAAGACGATGACGATCGCTGGAATGACGAGTGGCATCAGCGTGATGAACTCGACCACCGGGCGCAGCTTCGGCAGGCGCAGCTGGATCCAGTAGGCCGTCGGCACCACCAGCAGCACGCCGACGACGATGGTCGCCAGCGCCTGCAGGGTCGAATAGGCGAAGGTCGCCTGGAACTGCGGATCGCCGAACACCACGCGATAGGCGTCGAAGGAGTATTCGCCGCGGCGCATGCGCAGCGAGAACTCGAAGGTGCCGATCAGCGGCACGACGAAGTAGAGCGCGCCCAGGATCGTGGCGATCCAGGCGCCGATGCGGGCCTGGTTCATCGCAGCCACCTTTCGCTGCGCGAGCGCAGCCAGATATAGGCGCCGTTGGAAACGCCAGTGATGAGGATCATGCCGAGCGCCAGCGCGTAGCCCAGGTTCTGGTCGTGCAGCACGTCGCCGCGGATCTGCGCATAGAGCAGGATGGTGACGATGTTGAGCGACGAGCCGGTCAGCGCATAGGCGGTGGCGACGGCGCCAAAGGCGTTGGCGAACAGCAGCAAGGTGGTGCCGAGAATGCTGGGCCACAGGATCGGCAGCGCCACGTGGCGCCAGTATTGCAGGCGGCTGGCGCCCAGGATCTCAGAGGCCTCGCGCCACTCGCGCTTCAGCCCG
This sequence comes from Rhodospirillaceae bacterium, assembly GCA_016794075.1. Taxonomy (GTDB): domain Bacteria; phylum Pseudomonadota; class Alphaproteobacteria; order Dongiales; family Dongiaceae; genus Dongia_A. The sequence goes on along the minus strand of JAEUKU010000338.1, from coordinate 855 downwards.
TCCAGCGCCGGGGTGATGATGAGGATCATCAGCGGGATCTGGAAGTAGAGGTAAGTGAGGGTGAGGCCCCAGAAGCTGAGCAGGTTGAAGCCGGTGCGGTAGAGATCGAATCCGGCGAACTCGCGCAGCAGCACCGTCACCAGGCCGACCCGCCCCAGCGTGGCGATGAAGGCGAAGGCCAGCGGCAGGCCGGCGAAATTGGAGGCGACACCGGAGAAAGTCATCAAGGTCGGGCGCAGCCATTGCGGCAATCCACCCAGCACCACGGCATAGGCGAGCAGGAACCCAAACAGCGCGCCGGTCAGCGCCGAGGCGACGCTCACCTTGAGGCTGATCCAATAGGCACTCTTGATCGAGGGCGTGTTGAGATTGGCGAGGTTCTGCAGGGTGAAACCGCCCTGCGCGTCCTGGAACGCGCCGATCATCAGGTCGAGCGTCGGCAGGATCAGGAACAGCAGCGCGAAGATGAAGAACGGCGAGACGCCGATCCAGGCCCAGCTCTTCTGGCTCGTCTCGAGTGAAATGCCGGCTGGTTTGGGCGAGGTCTGGATGTCCTGGGCCATGCGGCGCGGGTACCGATGTCTGTCTGATAAACGACCCCCGCCTGCGCGCGCGGCGCAGGCGGGGGATCATGCACCGGCGCCGGAGCGCCGGAACCTCAGCCTACTGGACGTTGGCGCCGACCACCGTGTCCCACTGCTTGGTAATCACTTCCTTGGCGGCGTTCTGCTCCTCGACCGTCGGGAACACGGCCGTCTCGTAGGCCGCGGCCGGCGGCAGCTTGTCCAGCATCTCTTGCGGGACCTTGCCGTTCTTCACCAGGTCGTTGAAGCGGATCGGATGGCAATAGCCCTT
>JAEUKU010000430.1 GCA_016794075.1 Rhodospirillaceae bacterium | reverse complement strand
TGCGAACAAGCTCGGCCTTGCCGTGCCGCAGAACGTCGCCATCGCCGACATCCAGTCCAATCCGGCGTTCCAGGGCGTCGGCGGCAGCTTCGACCGCGACCGCTTCCTCAATGTGCTGCGCCAGAACAACCTGAGCGAGGCGGGCTATGTCGCCCTGGTGCAGGAGGATCTGCGCCGCCAGCAGCTGGTGGGGCCGACCTTCGCCAGCGTGCTGGCGCCCAAGGCGCTGGTCGACACGGTCTTCGCCTACCGGGACGAGACCCGCAGCGCGGAGCTGCTGACCATCCCGGATTCCTCGATGACCGATGTGGGCGAGCCCGACCAAGCGGCGCTCGAGAAATACTATCAGGATCACATCGCGCGCTATCAGCGGCCGGAATACCGGTCGGTCGTCGCGCTGCACCTGACGGCCGAGGAATTCGCCAAGACCGTCACCATCACCGATGACCAGGTGAAGGCCGAATTCGACGCCCGCAAGGCGGAGTTCGAAACGCCGGAGAAGCGCGCCGTCGAACAGGTCGTGCTGCAGGACCAGGCGAAGGCCGATGCCGTCGTCGCGGCGGTGAAATCCGGCAAGAGCTTCGCCGACGCGGTCCAGGAGGCGACCGGCGGCGCGCCGGTCGATCTCGGCGAGGTGGCCAAGGACCAGGTGCCGGCGGACATCGCCGAAGCCACCTTCGCGCTGCCCGCCGATGGGGTGTCGGACCCGATCAGGAGCGCCTTCGGCCTGCATGTCGTGCACGTGAAATCAGTCGCGCCGGCGAGCGCCAAGAGCTTCGACGAGGTGAAGGATCAGCTGCGCCGCGAGCTCGCGCTCGCCCAGGCCGGCGATGCCATGGCCTCGGCGGTCAACCAGCTCGATGACACCTTGGCGGGCGGCGCCAGCGTGGAGGAAGCCGCGACGCAAATGGGGCTGGCCGCGCAGAAGATCGAGGCGGTCGATCCGGAAGGCAAGGATCGCGCGGGGCATGACACCGGCCTGTCGCCCGAAATCCTGGCGCTGGCGCAGCAGACCGAGTCCGGCTCGACCAGCCTGGTCTCCACCTTGAGCGACGGCAGCTATGCGGTGGTCCAGGTCGCCGGCGTTACGCCGGCGGAGCCCAAGCCGCTCACCGAGGTGACGGACGAGGTGAAGGCGGATTGGCTGGCCGACGCGCAGCGCGCCGCCGCCGACGCCAAGGCCCAGGATCTGGTGGAGAAGCTGAAGACCTCCGGCGACCTGGCTGCCCTCGGCGCCGAGCTTGGGCTCCAGCTGAAGGTCACCGCCCCCTTCACCCGCGACAAGGGCGACCCGGAGAACGGCGTCGACGCCACCATGGCGCAGGCCCTGTTCAACGTGAAGATCGGCGAGGCGGTGACCGGGCGCGGCGCCGACGGCGCCATCGTTGCACGGCTTTCCGCCATCGAACCTGCCAAGGCCGAGGCCGCCAAGGAGCGCCTCGAGGAACTCTCCCGCCAGCTCGCCGCCAATCTGCGCAACGACCTCTCGGCGCAATTCTCCGCGGCGCTGCTGCAGGAGGTCACTGTCGAGCGCAACGACGCGGTAATCAACCAGATGCTCGCGGCCGAGCAGTAAGGGCCCCCAAATGAGGTCCTGCCGATGAATGTCGAGCCGGCTTTCGAGAGCTTTGCCGCCACCTACGAAGCGGGCAAGCCGCAAGTCGTCTGGACGCGCCTGATCGCCGATCTGGAGACGCCGGTTTCCGCCCTGATGAAGCTGGCGGACGGGCGGCCCAATTCCTTCCTGCTGGAATCGGTCGAGGGCGGGCGCTCGCGCGGGCGCTATTCGCTGATCGGCCTGAAGCCGGACCTCATCTGGCGCTGCCGCGGCGACAAGGCGGAGATCAACCGCAACGCCCGCTTCCAGCCCGACAGTTTCGAGCCGGAGGCGAACGGCGCCCTTGCCTCGCTGCGCGCGCTGATCGCCGAATCCCGCATCGCGCTGCCGCAGAGCCTGCCGCCGATGGCCTCCGGTCTGTTCGGCTACATGTCGTACGACATGATCCGGCTGGTCGAGAAGCTGCCCGACATCTCGCCGGACAATCTGAAGCTGCCCGACAGCATTTTCCTGCGCCCCACCGTGATGGCGATCTTCGACAGCGTCGAGGACATGATCACCGTCGTCACGCCGGTCTGGCCGCAGGGTCAGGGGAGCGCGGGCGGTAACGCGCGCGCCGCCTACAACCAGGCGCTGGAGCGGCTCTCCGACATCGTCTCCGACCTCGACCGCTCGCTGCCGCAGCAGCGCTCCAACAACGGCGTGCTGCTCGATTTGCCGGAGCCGACTTCCAACATGGCGCCGGAGGCCTACAAGGCGATGGTCGACCGGGCCAAGGACTACATCCTGGCCGGCGACATCTTCCAGGTGGTGCTGTCGCAGCGCTTCAGCCTGCCCTTCCAGCTGCCGCCTTTGGCGCTCTACCGCTCGCTGCGCCGGCTCAACCCCTCGCCTTTCCTGTTCTATCTCGATTTCGGCGGCTTCTCGGTCATCGGCTCGAGCCCGGAGATCCTGGTGCGCCTGCGCGACGACGTGGTGACGATCCGGCCCATCGCCGGCACCAGGCCGCGTGGCAAGACGCCGGACGAGGACCGCGCTCTGGCGGAGGATTTGCTGGCCGACCAGAAGGAACTGGCGGAGCACCTGATGCTGCTCGACCTCGGCCGCAACGATGTCGGCCGCGTGGCCGAAATCGGCAGCGTCAAGGTCACCGAGAAGATGAAGATCGAGCTCTACTCGCACGTCATGCACATCGTCTCCAACGTCGAGGGCAAGATCGACCGCAAGCACGACGCCATGGATGCGCTGATGGGCGGCTTCCCGGCCGGCACCGTCTCCGGCGCGCCGAAGGTGCGGGCGATGGAGATCATCGAGGAACTGGAGCCGGAGAAGCGCGGCATCTATGGCGGCGCCATCGGCTATTTCGCCGCCAATGGCAGCATGGACACCTGCATCGCGCTGCGCACCACCGTGGTCAAAGACGGCGTCATGTATGTGCAAGCCGGCGCCGGCATCGTCGCCGACAGCGTGGCCGAGAGCGAGCACCAGGAATGCCAGCACAAGGCGCGGGCGTTGGTCCGCGCCGCGCAAGAGGCCATCCGGTTCGCCGCCGCGGGCCGCGGCAATTCCTGATCCGGCCGCGATGACGCCGGCCGAAGCCCTGCTGGCGCAGCTGATTGCTTTCTACAGCGGGCCCGGCCGCGGCGGTGACGCAGCCGCGGAATCCGTCCTCGACCGCGCGCTGGCAGTGCTTCCTTCGGTCACCCCACATGCCATAGAGCCGCGCAGACTGCCGGTGGCGGATTTGCTGGCCGAGGCGCTCTCGCTCAGTCCTTACCCCCTCGCATCGGCGATCGCGGCCGCGGCGCCGACCTTCCGCTGGCGGCAGAATCCGAACTACAACACCGACAATATGGGCGCCGCGTTCATCGCCGGGTACGGCTATGCCGAGTTCGTCGGGCGCAGTGAGGCGTTGTTCCTGAGCGACGAAATCCGCGTCGGTCTGCTGGTCCTGGGCCCGGGTCGCCATTATCCACCGCATGCGCATCCGGCCGAAGAGGTCTACACCGCGTTGATGGCAGGCAGCTGGCGGCGCGGCGTCGAGCCCTGGCGCGTGGTCCCACCCGGCGCTTCGATCCATCATCCGCCGATGATCGAACATGAGACCAAAGCCGATCGCGGCACTCTGCTGGCGCTCTATTGCTGGATCGGCGACACCGCGACCGAGGCCCGTCCCACTCCGAAAGCGCTTTCCAGCGGCGGGCGTTAAGCTATCGCAATGTCGCGGGCGCACCATCGCGCATTTCGAGAGCGTGAAGGATTACGTCTCGCGCGACATGATCTCCGGCATCCTCGAGGACACCGAAGCGCATATCGACTATCTGGAATCCGAGCTGGGGCTGGTGGAGAAGGTCGGATTGCAGAACTACCTGCAGTCCCAGATTGGCGAAGGCCCGACGGAGTCCTGACGCGAGTTATTCCGCGGCCATCAGGCAGCGCTCGCCCGACGCGATCGTTTCGTCGAGGATCTCGCCCATCGCATCGGCGCAGGAGCCGCATTGCGGTTTCTTGCCCTGCCCGCGAAAGACCTGTGAGCAGCAACTGGCCCCCGCGCGCGCGGCGGCGCGTATGTCGTGATCGCTGATGCGGTTGCAGACGCAGATGATCATGGCGGCCCGCTGACAATGCGAATAATTCGCAAGTCAGGATAGCCGCCGGGACGCCAGCGATCAAGAGCAAATGCGAATGGTTTGCAAGCGCGGCGCGTCGCGCCGCAACTGGCAATAATTGTTTTATTTCAATGCTTTATGCGATCTTCTTCACGCGCGCCGCAGTTCCACCGGCTTGCCGTGTGGGGTGTGCTCATAGGCATCCACCCAGGCGGCCTTGCGCGCGGCGAGCAGGTCGGCGCTGGCGATTCGCTTTTCCTGCACCAGACGTTCCAGGGCGCTCAGCACGTGCTGGTAATAGGTCGAGCCGTCATCGGGATCGCCGGCGGCCTGGGCGCGCCTGATGGCGGCGCCCAGGGCCTCGGCCCATTCCTGGGCGGTGTAGGCGCCCGCCTGTTGCAGGGCCACGGCGAGGGCCAGCACCTGGGCTTCCCAGGGCTCGGCGAACAGCGGCTCCCCGTCGGCGCGGCGGATCGGCTGCAGCGCCGCATCGGCGCAGGCCTTGGGGGCGGCGTCAGGCTGGCTCAAGGTAGCTCTCCCACAGATCGAGATGGATGGTGTCCCGCGCATGGGCTGCTTCGCCCCACAGTTCCCGCGCCGCGAAGGCAACAGTGTAGAGATGCTGCGGGCACTCGCCCCCGCCATGCGCGCTGGCATCGGGCAGCACATGCCCGCCATGCAGCCGGATGACGTGGCCTGTCTTGCCGCGGGCATAGCGCGGCAGACGGGTGTGGCCTACCGGCTGGACGTTGCGCGCACGCACCTGCTGGCCGCTGGCGAAGCGCGGGGCGGCAGGCAGGTCGCGCGCGCTGTTGCCGCGGTCGTGCAGGAAACCCCACACTGTACCGGCGCGCATCGCATCGTCGCGCCGGTCGCCGCCCGGCGCGACGCGGCCGGCGGCCAGCTCGTCCGGCGCGATCATCCCGGCTTCGAGCAGCGCCTGCTCGGCGATGTAGAGCCATTGCTCGTAGTAGCTCTGCGTCAGATAGAGGTCGGGCCGCAGCGTCTCGCGCAGATAGCGGAAACGGTCGACGGTGAAGCCTGCAGGAAAGGTCATCACTTCCAGGATGCCGGCCGCCCTGCCCTCCCACGGCTCGTGGAAAGGCGGCTCATTGGTCTCGGCGGCGATGGCGCCGAGGCCGTGCATGCCGCCGAGGTCGTGGATCGAATTCACGTCAGGCTCACCAGGCCCGTGCCGATCATGGAATCGCGGGTGACCAGGGCGGCGAGTTGCTCCTCGCTCATGCCGTCGCTGCCGTTCGGGCGCTGCGGCACCACCAGGTAGCGGACCTCGGCGGTCGAATCCCAGACCCGGATTTTCGTTTCCGCCGGCAGCTCCACGCCGAACTCCTTCAGCACGCCGCGCGGGTCGATCACCACGCGCGAGCGGTATGGCGCCGATTTGTACCAGCTCGGCGGCAGGCCGAGCAGCGGCAGCGGGTAGCAGGAACACAGGGTGCAGACCACCATGTTGTGGAGCTGCGGCGTGTTCTCGACCGCGACCATGTGCTGGCCCTGGTTGCCGAGCAGGTCGATCTCGTCCAGCGTCTTCGTGGCGTCCGCCAGCAGGCGGCGCTTGAACTCGGAATCGACCCAGGCCCTGGCCACGACCCTGGCGCCGATGCGCGGGCCGATCTTGCTCTCATAGGTCTCGACCCAGGCGTCGATGGTCGCGGGATCCACCAGCCCCTTCTCCGTCAGCAGGCTTTCGAGCGCCTTCACGCGCAGCGCGGGGTCGGAAGGGAGCTTGCTGTGGATGTGGTGATGCTCGCCCAGGCCCGGCTCGCCGTGGTCGTGGTGATGGTGATCATGCGGGCTCAAGATAGCTCTCCCATAGATCGGCACAGGCTTCATCGACGGCGGAGGCATCCGGCCCCCACAACTCGCGGAACGGGAACGCCACGGTGTAGAGGTGCTGCGGCGCTTCGCCGGCCTTGTGCGCATTGCTGTCGGGGAAGACATGGCCGCCGTGATGCAGCTGCACGATGCCGACCTTGCCGCGCACGTAGCGCGGGAGGCGGGTGTGGCCCGTCGGGTTGATGTTGCGGGTGCGGACGCGCTGGCCGATGGCGAAGAGCGGCGGCGTGTCGAGCGCGCGGGCAAACCTGCCGCCGGTCTTCTGCGCCTGCCCGACCTGGTCCGGCCGCATCGCGTCGTTGCGCTTGGCGCTGCCCGGAGCGGCATGGCCGCTGGCGATCTCTTCCTCCGTCGCCCAGCCGCCGTCGAGCAGCGCGGCGAAGTAGCTCATGCACCAGTGGTCGTAGTAGGAGCGCTGCAGGTAAAGGTCCGGCGGGATCAGCTCGCGCACATGGCGCCAGCGGTCGATGTTGTAGCCGGGCGGCAGGGTGCCGCCGCGGCGCATGCCGAACATGCGCGCTTCCCAGGGCGCGTGCCAGAGCGGCTCTTCGCCCTCCTTCTCCGGGGCGATCGGCCCCATGCCATGCATGCCGCCGAGGTCGTGGATGCCGTTCATCGCGCCGCCGCCTTCGCCACCTGAACCTGCGCCACGCCGATCATCGAATCGCGCGTCACCAGCTCGGCCAGTTGCTCTTCCGTCATGTGTTCCGATCCCTCAGGACGCTGTGGCAATACCATATAGCGGATCTCCGCCGTGGAATCCCAGACGCGAACCTCGGTCGCCTCGTCCAGCTCCAGGCCGAACTCCCGCAGAACCCCGCGCGGGTCGATCACCGCCCGGGCGCGATAGGGCGCTGCCTTGTACCAGCGCGGCGGCAGGCCGAGCAGGCCCCAGGGGTAGCAGGAGCACAGCGTGCAGACGATCATGTTGTGGATTGCGGCGGTGTTCTCGAGCACGACAACATGCTGCGCCTCCCGGCCGAGGAACCCGAAGGGCGCGATGGCCGCATTCGCATCCTGCAGCAATCGCCGCTTGAAATCGGCATCGACCCAGGCGCGGGCGACGATCGCCGCGCCACGCCGCGGCCCGATGCGCCGCTCATAGGCGTCGATCCAGGCATCGATCGCCGCCGGGTCGACCAGCCCCTTCTCGGTCAGCAGGCTCTCCAGCGCCTTGGTACGCAGGGCCGGATCCGACGGCACGAGACTGTGTCCGTGGCCGGCGCCATGCGCGTGATGGTGCGGGTGCTCCTGCAGCGACATGCAATTCCCTCTGGCGTGGGGCATCGTAGCGAGTGTGGCGACCAAGGCCAACAGCTCCGTCGATGCCGTTGCGGCATTGCTAGCGAAGCGAGCGAGGCTTGCCCAGTCCAAAAATTAGACCGCAATACCCGTCCTTCGGACCGCGTCGGGGGAAATGCGCTTGCCGGCTCGGGGCGTACCGCGCTCGCAAGCAGGCAAATCCGGGAGGCACGCGCCTCGCTCAGGTATTCCAGGCGCCGAGAATCTCCGTGGTCCCGGCGATCTCCACCTGCTCCGAGAAGCGCTCATTGTAGAGGGTCATCAGGGCGTCGTGGCAGACGTCGGAGGAGCTGCACACCGCATCGGCGGCGACGATGGCCCGGTAGCCGTGATCGATTGCGGCCATCAGGGTCGCGAGCACGCAGACATCGGTCTCCGCGCCGCTCAGCACCAGCGTGTCGATGCCGCGCTCCGCCAGCAGCCGCTCGAGCGCGCCGCCGCAAAAGGCGGAGTACCGGGACTTGTCGATGATCCGGGCCGGCGGGGCGAAGCCGTTGAGCGGGGCGAGCAGATCGAGCAGCGACGGGTCGATCCGCTCGCGCGTGACGCTGCGCCATTTGCGGTAGAACCGCCGCCAGGTACCCGGCATGTCGTCGCCCTTGGCGGGCGGCATGAAGCGGGTGAAGATGGTGTCGGTGGGATTCCGTTCCACCAGCGCAACGATGCGCGGCATCGCGGCGGCGCTCCAGGGGATCGGCCACGGACCATGTGGCGCCAGCAGCTTCTGCATGTCGATGCAAAGATGTGCGGCACGCGGGCCGATCGGTTGAAGGAGAGGCATGAGGCATCGCCGCAATGAGAGGGATCCCTGACGCTCCGGCGGCCCATGGCCAGGAGATGCGAGAACCGGGGCACGAGACCCGGGACAAAACCCGACACGCGCTCCGGAGTTGCAGCGCGCCGGGAACCGGCCAACCGGCTGCTTGTTGGTTCAGCGTTGCGCCCCGACACGCAATAGCGGAGCGCCGGCGGCGAGGCTCCCTCCCCCATCGCCGCCGGCGTCCGACCTTCCGGGCAATGAGAATTGGTGCGACGATCAGCGCCGCCGTGGCGGGTAGAGCACGCGCATCGAAAGGATCTCGCCGCGCCGTAGGTTCTTCGGATAGGCGGCGCGCTGCTCCTCGGGCAAGGCGAGCACGCGATAGAGCTTTTCGTCGTTGAGGCCGGCGCGGCGGCTCTCGCTTTCGTTCCCGACAGGAATCCAGGGGGCCGAAAGGGCACGCCGCTCCGCCGCCAAACGCGCAAAGGCAGGCGATTCCGCCGCCACCACGATGCCCGACCAGATGGCGCGATCCTGCCAGGCGTCGTCTGCGGGATCGAGCACTGGCTCGATCTGCCAAAGGGTGAGAGCGCCTTGAATTGCCTGTTCTTCCGCCACGTGCTGCCGCGCTCCCTGATACTTCCCGGGGAATCTCACCGGGCACCATTGGTGTTCCTGGAATGAACGCCCATCTTGGGAAACGGGGCTGTACCGCCATGGTTCCGCCCCTGGGCCGGAGGCGCCTGATGGAAATGATGCGCGTAGTCGTCACCGCCCTGTTGCTCGCGGGGTTGCTCATCGCGGGGCCAGGCATTGCACGCGCAGAGGGCAAGCCTCAGCAGCATCCGACGGATTTCAAGTGCCAGATCTTGGCGGAGCCCGAACGCGGCACCTGCGAAAGGACGCGGATCGCGCCGCCGGAGCCGGAGCCTCCGGCCCCGGCGCGTCGGACGGCGGTTCCGCAGCCCATCTACCCCGGGGGTAAGCTGCCGCCGCCTGCTCTGCCCGCCCCGCGCGGCGGCGGCTCCTAGGCGGAGCGACTACTGGACGTGCTTGCCGCCCGGTTGCGACACGCCACTCAGCGCGACGGCGCTCGGGCTGCCGCCGTCGGGGTCGCTTTGCGCGATGTCGCCGAGCGAGATCACGCCGACAAGCCGCTTGTCGCGGTCGACCACGGGAAGGCGGCGAATCTGCTGCGCGGCCATGTTCCTGGTGATGTCGGCGATGTCCTCGTCGTCGAAGCAGTAGAGCACTTCCTTGCTCATCACGTCGCGGATGGCGGTATCCGGGCCCTTGCCGGCGGCGATGGCCCTGATCGCGATGTCGCGGTCGGTGATGATGCCGACCAGGCGGTCATTCTCGCCGACCGGCAGGAAGCCCGCTTCGATGTCGCGCATGGCTTGCGCCGCTTCGCGGATCGACTGGACCGGGGATACGGTCTTCACGTCCTTGCTCATGCAGTCGCTGATCTTCATGTCTTCTCCCTTTCGTGTCTGGAAATGCCTCTGCGGTGATCGGCCGGTTCAGCGCGACTCCCTGGTCCGTGAACAGGTTGCGCGGATCGATGTT
>JAEUKU010000410.1 GCA_016794075.1 Rhodospirillaceae bacterium | reverse complement strand
GCTTCGCGCCAAGCTGGTTGGCATGCTGCAGACCCCGGCGACGCGCGTCGCCACGGTGCTGCAGGCGCCCGCCGGCCAACTGGCGCGGGTCTTCGGAGCTTATGCCAAGAAGGGCGAGACCGCGTGACGGTCTGTTCTTCGCGGTTCCGAACTGAAGTTCAAGCAACGCGTATCGAGATAGCCTAGGAGAACTAAAATGGCTGATTTGCAGAAGCTGGTGGACGAGCTGTCCAAGCTGACCGTCCTCGAGGCGGCTGAGCTTTCCAAGAAGCTCGAAGAGGCGTGGGGCGTTTCGGCGGCGGCGCCGGTTGCGGTGGCCGCTGCTGGTGGCGGCGCTGCCGCTGCCCCGGTCGAGGAGAAGACGGAGTTCACCGTCGTCCTCGTCGATGGCGGCGACAAGAAGATCAACGTCATCAAGGAAGTCCGCGCCATCACCGCGCTGGGTCTGAAGGAAGCGAAGGACCTGGTCGAGGGTGCGCCGAAGCCGGTGAAGGAAGGTGTCAGCAAGCAGGAAGCTGCCGACATCAAGAAGAAACTGGAAGAAGCCGGTGCGAAGGTCGAGCTGAAGTAGAGCTCGGTCGGGTTATTCGACGGGGGAAGCGCCGGTTTCACGATCGGCGCTTCCCGCGTCCTCAAGACATAGGAAATTGCGCCTCTCCGATCGGCGCGAACAATGGATCGGATCGCTGGTCGAGGGCCCTGGACCGGCGCATTTGTGGGTCAGGAGGGGCTAAGGAATTCCGGGCGCGGATGTCGATCCGCCGCCCCATTGGATCGGATAGGACAGCGTGGCGGACGCGCCTCGCTGCACGGGAAGACAGAGGTCGCTGATGACAAAACCTTTCACCGGACGCAAGCGTATTCGCAAGGATTTCGGCCGTATCGGCGAGATCACGCGGATGCCGAACCTGATCGAAGTGCAGAAGAGCTCGTACGATCAGTTTCTCCAGATCGGCGTTCCGGCTGAGAAGCGCGAGAGCATCGGGTTGCAGGAAGTGTTCCGCTCGGTGTTCCCGATCAAGGACTTTTCCGAGAAGGCGGAACTGCAATTCGTCCGCTACGAGCTGGAAGAGCCGAAATACGACGTCGAGGAGTGCCAGCAGCGCGGCATGACCTTCGCCGCGCCGCTCAAGGTGACCCTGCGCCTGGTGGTGTGGGACACCGACGAGGAGACCGGCGCCCGCTCCATCCGCGACATCAAGGAGCAGGACGTCTACATGGGCGACATGCCGCTCATGACCTCCAGCGGCACCTTCATCGTGGCCGGCACCGAGCGCGTGGTGGTGAGCCAGATGCATCGCTCGCCGGGCGTCTTCTTCGACCACGACAAGGGCAAGACCCATTCGAGCGGCAAATACCTGTTCGCGGCCCGCGTCATCCCGTATCGCGGCTCCTGGCTCGATTTCGAGTTCGATGCCAAGGACCTCGTCTATGTGCGCATCGACCGCCGCCGCAAGCTGCCGGCGACCACGCTGCTGCTCGCCCTGTGGAACAAGAGCGTCGAGCAGAAGCTGGCCAAGGGCGGCGAGCTCTCCGACGAGGATCGCCGTTTCAGCGGCATGTCGGCGGAAGAGATCCTGAACTTCTTCTACAGCCAGGTCGTCTTCTCCAAGAGCAAGAAGGGCTGGACGGCGGCGTTCGAGCCGGAGCGCATGAAGGGCGTGAAGCTCAATGCCGACCTGGTCGACGCCAAGACCGGCAAGGTGGTGGCCGAGGTGGGCGCCAAGATGACGCCGCGCCTGGGCAAGAAGCTGCAGGAAGGCGGATTGAAGGAAATCCTGGTGCAGCCGGAAGAGCTGCACGGCCGCTACGCCGCAGTCGACATCATCAACGAGAAGACCGGCGAGATTTTCGTCGAGGCGGGCGCCGAGATCACCCAGGCGGTGCTCGACCAGCTCGAGGCGGCCGGCGTGAAGGACCTGCCGACGCTCGGCATCGACCACGTCAATGTCGGCCCCTACATGCGCAACACGCTGATGGCCGACAAGAACTCCTCGCGCGAGGAAGCGCTGATCGATATCTACCGCGTCATGCGCCCGGGCGAGCCGCCGACACTGGACACTGCCGAAGCGCTGTTCCAGGGCCTGTTCTTCGACCTCGAGCGCTATGACCTGTCCTCGGTCGGCCGCGTGAAGATGAACTCGCGGCTGAACCTGAACTCACCGGATTCGATCCGTGTGCTGCGCAAGGAGGACATCCTCGCCATCCTCAAGGTCCTGGTCGACCTCAAGGACGGCCGCGGCGAGATCGACGACATCGACCATCTCGGCAACCGGCGCGTCCGCTCGGTGGGCGAGCTGCTGGAGAACCAGTACCGTCTCGGCCTGCTGCGCATGGAGCGTGCGATCCGCGAGCGCATGAGCTCGGTCGAGATCGACACGGTCATGCCGCATGACCTGATCAACGCCAAGCCGGCGGCGGCGGCGGTGCGCGAGTTCTTCGGCTCGTCGCAGCTGTCGCAGTTCATGGACCAGACCAACCCGCTGTCGGAGATCACCCACAAGCGGCGCCTCTCGGCCCTCGGCCCGGGCGGCCTGACCCGCGAGCGCGCCGGCTTCGAGGTGCGC
>JAEUKU010000408.1 GCA_016794075.1 Rhodospirillaceae bacterium | reverse complement strand
GAGCGGGCCGCCGAGCCGCTCCAGTAGATGGCGACGTCGAAGGTGCCGGCCTGGAACAGCTTGTTCCACTCGTCCTCCGCCGTCCACAGGGTGGCGAGCTGCGGCTTGAGGCCCAGCAGCTTCTCCTTCACCTTGCCGAGGTCCGCCGGGCGATTCATGTCCTGGCCCGTGGCGATGCCGCCATAGGACACCGCCTCGACCGCGTCGTCGCGCACGCAGACCTTGCCGGCGTTCTTCGGATCCCACAGCACCTCGACCGAATCCGGCGCCGGGCTGAACTTCTCCGTGTTGTAGGCGATCGCCGTCATGCCCCAGACCCAGGCGACGCCGAAGGTCTTGCCGTCCGCGCCCAGCATCGGGGAATCGCGGAAGGCCTGGCTCAGATCGCCGAAATGGCTAATCTTGCCGGTGTCGATCGGCTGCACCAGGCCCTCGCCGGAGGCCATGCCGTTCCAGGCGGCGTTGGTGAGCACCACGTCATAGGCGCCCGGATTGGTGCGCAGCTTGGTGATCATCTCCTGTTCGGAGGTGAAATAGTCGTGCACCACCTCGACGCCGGTCGCCTGCTTGAAGGCTTCGACAGCCCAGGCTTCGTCGGTGCCGTAGCCCTGCCAGTTGAGCACTGTGATCTTGCCTTCCGCGCGGACGATGCGCGGCGCGGCGATCACGCCCGCGGCGGCGCCGAGGCCCATTGCGCTGGCGCCCGCCATGAAGCGCCGCCGGCTGACGCCGGGACGGCTCAAACCCTTGCCATCATCTCTCATTTGGATCCCTCCGATTGCCGTCCCTGTCCGGCCGGCGTGTTTATCCCAGAACCCGGTTCTGACCTGCCTAGGCACCTCTGCAGCCTAGCAGAAATCGGCACCCGACCTTGGGTCAAGTCAACAATACGTCAGGCTTTTTCGTATTTGCGCCTTGCGGCCTTGACTTACGCATGCGGATTGGTCGCAATCGCTCCCTGAACACGAGATTCCTAGCAGGATGGCGCCACAAAGCAAATCAGGGCCAACGGCCGCCGAAAGCCCTGGAAACCAATCCGGGGACCGACCCGCCGCGGCGTCTCGTGGCCTTTCCGTGCGGAGCGGTGGGATCGACGGGTCCGCCCTGCTCGAACGCGACCAGTTCCCGCTGCTCGCCGCCCAGGACATCGCCTATCTCGACAGCGCCGCCAGCGCGCAGAAGCCGCGAATCGTGCTGGAGGCGATGCGGCGCTTCTACGAGACGAGCTACGCCAACATCCATCGCGCGGTCTATCCGCTGAGCGAGGCCGCAACCGAGGCCTATGAAGGCGCCCGGGCGCGCGTCGGCGGCTTCCTCGGCGCGCCGTCGGCGGATTGCATCGTGTTCACCCGCAACGCCACCGAGGCGGTGAATCTGGTGGCAAATTCCTTCGGCGGCTCGCGGCTGAGGGCCGGCGATCACGTCCTCGTCACGCTGCTGGAGCATCACGCCAACATCGTGCCCTGGCAGATGCTGCGCGACCGCCTCGGCCTCCGGCTTTCCGCCGTGCCGCTCGATGCGGCCGGCGATCTCGATCTCGACGCGCTCGACTATCTGCTGGCGGCGCGGCCCAAGCTCCTCGCGGTGACGGCGGCGGCCAACGGCATCGGCACCCGCACGCCGATCAAGGAGATCGTGGCCCGCGCCCATCGCGCCGGCGCCGCAGTTCTGGTCGACGCGGCGCAGGCAGCACCGCACCTGAAGATCGACGTCGCCGATTGGGATTGCGACTTCCTGGTCTTCACCGGCCACAAGCTCTACGGCCCCGACGGCATCGGCGTGCTCTACGGCAAGCCCGACCTGCTGGCCGCGATGCCGCCCTGGCAGGGCGGTGGCGACATGATCCGCAGCGTCACCATCGCGCGCACCGAGTTCGCCGACCCGCCGCAGCGCTTCGAGGCCGGCACGCCGCCGATCGGCGCGGCGGTGGGGCTAGCCGCCGCCATCGACCTGGTCGAGCAGGTCGGATTCCGGCGGATCGAGGCGCATGACCGGATGCTCGTCGACTATACCCTGCGGCGGCTGTCGGAAATCCCCGGCATCACGCCGGTCGGCGATCCGAAGGTGCGCATCGGCATCGTGTCCTTCGTCGTCGAGGGCATCCACCCGCACGATGTCGGCTCGCTGCTCGGCGCGCGCGGCGTCTGCGTGCGCACCGGCCATCATTGCGCGCAGCCGCTGATGGAGCATCTCGGCCTGCCCGGAACTGTGCGCGCCTCCTTCGGCCTCTACAACGCGCTCGGCGACATCGACCGCATGGTCGAAGGCCTGCAGGGCGCGCGCCAGATGCTCGCACGATGATGGAGCGGCCGGCATTGCCGCCGCGGCGGCCCCGATGATCGTCTGCATCCCCGACGTGCTCACCGCCGCGGAAGTGGCGAAGCTGCGCGAGGATGCGCCGAAGGCCCCCTTCGTCTCCGGCTCGGCGACGGCCGGCAATCGCGCCAGGCGCATCAAGAACAACGAGGAAATCTCCCAGAAGGCGGAGGAGCGCAAGCCGCTCTACGAGATCGTCATCGGCGCGCTGATGCGCAACCGCGACTTCATGCGCGCCGCCCAGCCCAAGCGCATCCTGGCGCCGCTGATCAGCCGCTACCGCCCCGGCATGGCCTACGGCAACCATATCGACAATTCCCTGATGGGGCCGCCGGCCGCGCGGGCGCGGGTCGACGTCTCGGTCACCGTCTTCATCGCCGATGTGAACGACTATGACGGCGGCGAGCTGGCGATCCACAGCCCCTTCGGCTTCCAGTCGGTCAAGCTTCCCGCCGGCTGGGCCGTCGTCTATCCCTCCTCCACCCTGCACGAGGTGACCGAGGTCACGCGCGGCGAGCGGCTGGTCGCGGTCACCTGGATCCAGTCGCTGCTGCGCGACGACCACCAGCGCGAGATCGTCGCCCACCTGGCGCGGATCCGGGACAAGCTCGGCGAGATCGCGCCCGAGGATCCGGAAACCGACCTGGCCCACCATGCCTACGAGAACCTGCTGCGCATGTGGTCGGAAACTTAAGTTGCGTGGGGGAACGCGGCTGGCGGGCCGCGGAAATCCGGGAAGGACAAGTCGCCGCGCCCCGCCTTTTCCCGCCGCCGCCCCTTGAACGTGGCGCGGCTTCGCGGCAAAACCATTGGCCAGCAGAGGCAGGACCTACCGCCTGAGGGACAGCAGATGATCGTGTGCATTCCAGACGTGCTGAGCGGCGACGAGCTGCAGAAGATCCGCAACGAGGCGGCGGCGATGCCCTTCGTTCCCGGCGCCGAGACGGCCGGCGGGCGCGCCAGGAGGGTCAAGAACAACGAGCAGATCTCGCAGAAGGCGGAAGAGCGTAAGGTCCTGCATGAGATCGTCATCGGCGCGCTGATGCGCAACAAGATCTTCTCCCGCGCCGCCCTGCCGAAGCGGGTGCGGCCGCCGCTGATCAGCCGCTATCGCCCCGGAATGGCCTATGGCAAGCATGTCGACAACGCGCTGATGGGGCCGAAGATGGCGCGCGAGCGCTCGGACGTGTCCTGCACCGTCTTCCTCAGCGACATCGACGACTATGACGGCGGCGAGCTGGTGATCCACTCGCCCTTCGGCCTGCAGGAGGTGAAACTGCCGAGCGGCTCGGCGGTGATCTACCCCTCCTCCACCCTGCACGAGGTGGCCGAGGTGACGCGGGGCGAGCGCCTGGTCGCGGTGACCTGGATTCAGTCCTATGTCCGCGACGAGCGCCAGCGCGAGATCCTGGCCCATGTCGCCCGGATCAAGGACCGGCTGGGCGAGATCGCCGCCGAATCCGAGGAGACCGACCTCGCCCACCAGACCCACGCCAACCTGCTGCGGATGTGGGCCGAGACCTGAGCCGCGGCGCTACCCGGCGAAGGACTTCAGCAGGAATTCGGCCGAGCGCCGGAACAATTCCTCGCGGTTGCCGGCGCGGTAGATGCCGTGCCCCTCGTCGTCGAAGGTCAGCAACTCGTAGGGGATTCCCGCACGGTCGAGGTCGCGCTGCGCCGCCCGCGTGTTGGCCGGCGAGACGTTGGAATCCTTGAGCCCATGCACGATCAGGATGTCGCCGCGGATGCGGTCGATGAAATTGGCCGGCGAGGCGTTGAAATAGCGCTCCGGCTGCTCCGCCGGCGTGCCGCCCATCATCTCCTCGCTATAGGCGCGGCCATGCGGCATGCCGGTCGCGTCGTAATCGCTCATCAATTCGTACATGCCGCAGATCGGCACCACGGCCTTGACCAGGTCGGCGGCCTTGGTGATGGCGCACCAGGCGGAATAGCCGCCATAGGAGAGCCCGACCACGCCGACCTTGCCGGGCTCGCCC
Organism: Rhodospirillaceae bacterium; assembly: GCA_016794075.1. Taxonomy (GTDB): domain Bacteria; phylum Pseudomonadota; class Alphaproteobacteria; order Dongiales; family Dongiaceae; genus Dongia_A. The sequence goes on along the minus strand of JAEUKU010000408.1, from coordinate 2,483 downwards.
TTGCCGGCGGCCACCAGGCTTTCCAGCCCGCTGCGGATATCCGCCTGCTCCCGCCCGCCCCAGCCGTCCTGCTTGATCGCCTCGCGGAAGGCGCGGCCATAGCCGGTCGAGCCGCGATAGTTCGGGTCGAGCACGGTGAAGCCGGCGGCGACCAGGAACTGGATGTAGGAATTGACCCAATCCTCGCTGTGCCAGGTCGGCCCGCCATGCACGTGGGCGAGCAGGCCGCGGCTTTTCCCTTCCGGCTCGTAGAGCCAGCCGGCGATCTCGGTTCCGTCGGGCGAGCGCCAGCGATGCGGCTTGGCGGCGGTAAAGCTCAACCCCGCCGCCGGCAGGTGATCGTGCGTGCGCGAGAGATTGACGACGGCACCCGTGCGCGGATCGAGGCGCACGAAATCATGCGGCGCGCGCGAGGAATAGAGTTCGGCGACCCAGCTGCCATCCGCCAGTTGCTCGATCGGCAGCAGGCTGCCTTCCGCCGCCCGCAGCGGCGTCTCGGCGCCGTCGGCCAGGGTCAATACCGAGGCGTGCAGCGCGCCGCCGCGAAAGTCGATCAGCGCCACCGACCTGCCGTCATGACCCGGGATCGCCGCGTCGACGGAGCGGCGCGGATCGTCGATCAGCCAGCGCAACCGCAGATCGGGCAGGGTCAGGACACCGACCCGGTCGTGGGTGTCGCCCTCGGCCCAGACCAGCACCCGGTCCTGGCCGAGCCAGTGGCCGTAGGCCTTCAGCGCGTCGCCGACATTGAGAATCTCGCGGTCCTCGCCGGTCTCCAGGTCGAGCAGCCAGATCTGGCTGCCGCCCGCCTGGTGCTCGTGCCGGTGATAGATCAGGAAGCGGCCGTCTTCGCTCAACTCAAGCGCGCGCTCGTCCAGGCTCTCGGCCCGGCTCACGCATTTGCGCCGGCCGCCGGCGAGGTCGTGGCGATAGATGCACTGGCCCTCGATCGCCTTGCCGGTCGCATCTTCGAAGCTGGCGGTGTAGAGGATCGCCTTGCCATCCGGCGTGAAGGTGCCGCCATAGACGTAGTGGTCGTCCTGCTTCGGCGTCACCTCGCGCCGCGTGCCGCTGGCGAGGTCGAGCAGCAGCAGCTGGTCATGCTCCGACGCGCCGACCGATTGCGCGAGCAGCAGCTGCCGGCCATCAGGCGAGAACGATCGCACATAGGTGTGCTGCGTCTCGGCGGAGACCAGGCGCGGCGGCGCCGAGCCGTCGGTCGGCGCCAGCCAGACATTGCCTACCTCCGTCACCCCCGTCCAGGTCCAGGCCAGCCAGCGGCCGTCCTTCGAGACCTTGGGCTCCCAGGCGATCGGATAACGCGCCCAGCGCCGCGCCAGATCGGCGATCTTGTCCATCTCTATGCCTCGAATGCGGCGGCGAAAAACGCCGCGAGCCGGCGGCACAAGGCCTTGCGGTTCTCCGGCTTGGCGATGCCGTGGCCTTCGTCCGCGAAGATCAGCAGCTCATAGGGGATGCCGGCGGCGTCGAGGCGGTGACGCACGTCGGTGACATTCTGGGGCGTCACGTTGGGATCGTTGGCGCCCTGCACGATCAGCAGCCGGCCGCGGATGCGGTCGACGAAATGGATCGGCGAGCGCTCGCGGTAGCGCGCGGGCACCTGTTCCGGCGACCCGCCCATCATTTCCTCCGAATAGGGCCGGAGGTCTGGGCGCGTCGTCTCGTAATCGACCACGAGGTCGGTCATGCCGCAGATCGGCGCCGCCGCCTTGATCACCTCGGGCGCGACGCGGGTGATCTGGCACCAGGAGGAATAGCCGCCATAGGACGTGCCGGTGACGCCGATGCAGCCAGGCTTGGCAAGGCTGTGCTGGATCAGCGCATTGGCGGCAGTGGCGATGTCGTCCTGTTCGATCCCGCCCCAGCCCTCTTTCTTGATCGCCTCCTGGAACGGCAGGCCGAAGCCGGTCGAGCCGCGGTAGTTGGGCGTCAGCACGGTGAATCCGGCTGCGACGAGGTATTGGATCTCGGGGTCGAACGCATCCTCGTCATGATGGGTCGGGCCGCCATGCACCAGGATGACGGCGCCCTTGCTGGCCCCGCTCGGCCGGTAGAGCCAGCCGTGGATCTCGAGCCCGTCGGTGGAGCGCCACAGGAAATCCTCCGCCCCGGCCAGGAATTCCGGCCCCAGCGGGTTCTCCGCGCGCTCCGACAGCGGTTGCAGTCGGCCACTCGCATCGGCCCGGACCAGGCGCATCGGATAGCGCGCGCCATAGTGATAGGCGACCCAGCCGGTGGTGGCCGTCGGCGCGATCGGCAGCAGCGTGCCCGCCGCGCGCGGAAACGGTGCCAGCTCGCCGCTCTCGGGGTCCATCAGCCACGCGATCTCCTTCGCCGCCTTGGTCTCGCTGACCACGATGCTCTCGGAGCCGCGCGGCCAATGCGCGCCGGAGATGTCGCGCTCGATGTCGTCGATGAGCCAGCGCGGCGCGCCACCGGCGATGTCGAGCAGCCCGACGCGG
>JAEUKU010000322.1 GCA_016794075.1 Rhodospirillaceae bacterium | reverse complement strand
CCGAGGCCCTCTTCGAGCACCATGCGCTCCAGCTCGCCGGCCAGTTGCGGCCGGACATATTCGTGAAAATTGAAGCGCATCGGGAATGACGCTACGAAACCGGTCAAGCCGCGCGGGCGTCCGTAATCGGTGATCACGAGCCGTCCTCCCGGGGCCAGCACGCGCCACATCTCGCGCAGTGCCTGCCGCTTCACCTCGCTCGGCAGGTGATGGAAGAAGTACGTGCTGGTGACGATGTCGAGCGTGCCGTCGGCGAAGGGCAGCGCCTCGGCGGCGGCAACCTCGAACTGCGCCGCGCTGCCGCTGTCCCGCGCGCGCTGCCGGGCCAGGGCGATCATGGCGGGCGTCGCATCGATGCCGGTCGCGGCCGCCGCGCCGTTCTGCGCGGCGCTTATGACAAGCTCTCCGGTGCCGCAGCCGATATCCGCCAGCCGGCTGCCAGCGCAGGGGGCAGCCGCGGCCAGGGTGGCGGCCAGGATATGCCGCCGGCGGCCGAAGCTGAGCGCGCTTTCCAGCACGTCGACCCATTCCGCCCGGCCGTCGACCCTGAGGCCGCGCGTCGCGGGCCCGGCGGCGTCGCGCTCCGTCCAGGATCCGCTGCCGGCGTCCCAGGCGGCGATGGCCCGCCCGGGAAAGAGTTGCCACGCCACGGCACCGCCGATGCCGCAAAGCGCGACCAGTGTCGCGCCGGCGGCGAAGACGTGCGGCATGGCGATGCCATGTTCAACCAGTTCCGCGAGCACGAAGGCCGCGAGGCCCAAGGTCGTCAGCGCCAAAGTGGCGCGGAGCACGGAATCGTCGGCTGGTGTGCCGGCGGGCCAGCCTGCTACCGCGGCGGCGCCCATGGACATTGGGGCCGCCTTGGGCAGTGCCGCAGCACGGTTGGCGACAAAGAGCGCGCTGCAGGCGAGCATCAGCGCGCCGGAAAATGCGATGATCGGCGCCCCAACCTGGATCGCCGGATAGGCAAGGTGCTCCGTCGGCTCGAACAGGTCGCGCAGATCGGTCACGCCGGCACCCAGCCCCGCGGCGCTTGCCAGCACCAGGGCGTAGTGCGGGAAGGCGCGGTGTCTGCGGCCAGCCAAGGCAAAGGCTGAGCCTGCCGGACCGGTCTCGCGACCGGCGACCATGCCTTTCCGGATCATCTCCGCCGACAAGCGGCCGGTCAGCGCAAGCCAGCACATGCGCAAGTCGGCAACCGCACCCCAGAAAGCGTTGACCCGGATCAGCGGCTGGTTGCCTTCGACGAACCAATGGGCGGCAATGGCAATGGCATAGCTGAGCACGATCCCGGCGGCAAAAATCAACGGTTGGCGGGTGGCGATTGCCTCGATGGTGGACAGAATCCCGACAACGGTTGCGAAATAATGCAGTGCCCGGGTGCCGGGCAGTCGGTGCGCCTGCAAATAGAGCCGCCAGAAACCCTGAAAACGCATTGTCATCCGCCTTCCATCGCCGGTACATCAACCGGCAACTCTAGGCCGCGGAACTGACTGGCAACTGACTTGGCTTTCGCGATTTGCTAGGGACGCGTCGCCAGGATCCGCTCGGCCAGTTCCAGGTCGGCCGGCTTGTCGACGTCGATCGCCGCTTCGGCGATCGGCAACTCGACGTGCTTGATGACGCCGCCGGCCTTGCGGGAGAGATGAGCGAAGGCGTCCTCAGGCGTCATCAGGCCCAGCACGGTCTTCAGGAAAGCGAGCGGGCCGACATTCCAGATCAGCTTCAAGGGGTGCTTGCGGAAGGCTTCGAGCTTGCGCCAATAGGCGGCGATGGCGGCGACCTTGCCGGAGCGCGCCAGGAACAGGTTGCAGCCGCTGTAGCGCTTGCCGCCCAGCTTGTAGAAGGTGCGGATCGCGCCGGGATAGGCGGCGGAGACTACATCGGCCGGGGCGAGGGCCACGGCGAGGTCGCAATCCTTCGGTGCCAGGTCAAGGAATCGCTCCAGGATCGCCGGGGTCAGCAGCGGATGATCGCCGGTAGTGACCAGCAAGGGCTGCGCGAGGTCGATGCGCTTCAGCGCGGCGGCAACGCTGGCGGCCGGGCTGTCGGCGGCGGCGATGGTTTCCAGCAACCGGTTGCGGTGCATCGCCTCGAGGCCCGGCACCTTGAAGATCACCGAGGCGTCCTCGATGCAGACATAGAGCCGCTGGAACCGGCCGCTCTCCCGCAGCGCCTCGGCGACGCGCAGCAGCATGGGCACGCCACCGACAGGAGCGAGGGCCTTGTGCGACACGCCGGCGGCCTGCGCCATCGGGTCCGCGGGGCCGCGGCTGCCGGCCAGAATCAATGCGTTCACGCGAGCGCCTTCTCGTAGATGCGATAGGTCTTGTAGACCTTGCCGCCGACGCCTTCGATCACCCGGCGCATCGGCAGATTGTCTTCCAGAATCCAGCTGAGCTCGACCTGTTCCAGGCCGCGCGCGAAAAACGGCTCCTTCAGCTTGTGGAACATCAGCGGCAGCAGCACGGCGCCCAGCAGCGTGTTGTGGTGCTTGCGCAGGATACCCATCAGCGGCACGCGCGCGGTCCTTAACGTCTTGCGCTTCAGCCGCCACAACAGCTTGACCCAGCCGAAGGGCAGCAGATGGCCGTCGAGGTCGCGGATCGCCTCCATCAGATTGGGCAGGCAGACCAGCATGCCGGCGATCTCGCCGTCCACCTCGGCGATGACGACGAGGTCGGGGTCGATCAGCGGCTTCATGCTCTTGGCCGCCGCCTCGATCTCGGCCTGGGTGAAGGGCACCATCTCCCAGTTCTCGGACCAGGCGTCGTTGAACACCTCCAGCAGCTTGGCGAGGTCGCGCTTGTAGTTCTTCATGTCGAGCGGACGCAGGCGGATGCGCTCGTCCGCCATCGCCTTGTCCAGCATGCGGGAGGAGCCGACCGCCTGGTAGCTCGCCTTGTCGACGGTATAGGCGTAAAGATCCTTGGCCTTGTGATAGCCGCAATCGAGCAGGCGCTGATCGTGATGCGGCTGGTGGAACGGCATCATCAGCATCGGCGTCGATTCGAAGCCGCGGATGAGGATTCCGCATTCCTCGTTGCTGGAGAAGGAGAAGGGGCCGAGCACGCGCTTCGCCCCGCGTGCCTTCAGCCAGCGTTCGGCCGTGCCGGTCAGCGCCTCGAACACCTCGGCGTCGTTGGCGGCGTCGAGCCAGCCGAAATGGCCGGTCTGGTCGTGGTACTTCTTCTCATGCAGGTCGCAGAGCTGGGCGGAGATGCGACCGACCACCTGGCCGTCGCGGCGGGCCAGGAACAAATCGCCCTCGGCGTGCTGGAAATACGGGTTCTTGCGCCGGCTCAGGGTCTCGGCGCGCTCGAGGTCGAGCGGCGCGACGTAGCCCTTTTCCCTCGCGTAGAGGCGCTTCGGGAAGTGGATGAAGTCCTTGAGGTCCTGGGCGGAGGCGACCGCCTCGACCACCACCACCGGACGCGGCATGGCGAAAGGGCTTTAGCGGCCGGCGCGCGACGGGGCGTCGGGCGCGGTGCTCTCGCTGCGGAAGCGACGCGGGTTGGCGTCGCCACGGGTGCCGGCGCTCAACCTGGCGACCCAGGGATAACGCTCCGCCATCTCTTCAGTGTAGCCGATGTTGAAGACCGTGGCGCTCTTCGGGCGCAACTTCGGCTCGGGGTAGTAGGTGCCGAAGAGGCGATCCCAGAAGAAGTTGGTGATGCCGAAATTGCCCTGCTCGTTGTGAAAGTGATGGGCCAGGTGGGCCTTCTTGATCTGGCGCATGAACTTCGATTTGGGCGTGGTGTTCAGGTGCTGCACGCAGTGGCTGAACTCGTAGAAGACCGTGGAGAGCAGGCCGAAGGCGAAGGCGGTCGCCGCGCCGGCGGGGCCACCGATCCAGTAGCCGATCGGCATGGTGACGAGGGCGATGGTCGGGATCGTGGTGTAGAGCGCGCCGAACAGCACGACCAGGTTATGCGGATCCTGGTGATGGTCGAAATGAATCCGCTTCCAGACCGCGGCGGTCAGGGGCGAGCGATAGAGATACTGGCTATGCAGCACCCAGCGGTGCAGCACGTACCAGGCCAGCGGATAGGCCAGCATGGCGAACACCGCGGCGATCGCCAGCGGCGCCCAGCTCTCGAACCAGCGGGCGGCGAAATACAGGCTGACCGCGGTGAGGCCGAGATAGACCAGCACGGCGTAATAACTGAAGAACGCGACCACCAGGTCGCCCAGGCTCATCCGGGCGAGGTTGTGGGTGCGGTTCTTCCAGAAGCCCCAACGAACCATGAATCGACGCTGCCTTTCCGGCGGAAATCGGACCCTCGAATCTGGGCGGCAATCTAGGGGAATCAATAATTTATCGCAAGGGAAGCGGCCGCCCTCTGCCTAGGCGCCCGGCGCTCCTTCCGGACGGTCATAGGCCAGGATCCAGGCCGTGCGCAGGCCGTGATAGAGGCAGGTTAGGGCCTGCCAGGCGAGAATGAGATAGATCGTCTCAACTCCGAGCC
>JAEUKU010000329.1 GCA_016794075.1 Rhodospirillaceae bacterium | reverse complement strand
ATCAAGATGAGCCTGTCCAAGTTCTTCATCCTGTCGGTGCTGCACCAGCAGCCGATGCACGGCTACGACATCGCCAGCGCGGTGGAGAAGACCACCAAGGGCTGCTGCTCGCCGACCGAGGGCACCATCTATCCGGCCCTGCGCGAATTCGAAGAGGGCGGCTATCTCACTTCCGAAAGCGAGATCGTGCAGGGCCGCGAACGGAAGGTCTACACGCTGACCGATCGCGGCCGCGCAGCCTTCAAGGTCGCGGTCGAATCCTGGATGGAGATCACCCATTGCCTGACCGACAGCCAAGCCGTGGTGAGCCGCGCCGCGCGCAAGAGCGCGAAAGGCAAATGCTGCTGAGTTTTTTTGCCTCGATACCTCGATGATCGATGCATCTGAGCGCGATACAAGACGAAGGAGTTCTTCCATGTCCCAGCTTCCCATCGCCGTGATCGGCGCCGGCCCGGTCGGGTTGGCCGCCGCCGCGCATTTGATTGAACGCGGTCTTGACCCCCTCGTCCTGGAGCGCGGGCCGGAAGCCGGCCATACGCTTGGCGCCTGGAGCCATGTGCGGGTGTTCTCGCCCTGGTCGCTCAACATCGACCGCGCCGCGCGCGCCTTGCTGGAGCAGACGGATTGGCAGGCGCCCGACGGTGACGCGCTGCCCACGGGGGGTGATCTGGTGCGCGACTACCTGGCGCCTTTGTCGCGCCACCCGAAGCTCGTCGGCAAGATCCGTTTCGGCGCCGAGGTCCAGGCGGTCACACGCCAGGGCCTCGACAAGGTGACCGATACCGGCCGCGCAGCGGCGCCCTTCGCGTTGCGCTACCGTGACGCGGCGGGCGCTGAGCAGGAGGTCCTGGCGCGCGCCGTCATCGATGCCTCCGGCACCTGGTTCGACCCGAATCCGATGGGCGTCGACGGCTTGCCGGTGCCGGGCGAGCGCGCCCATGCCGATCGCATCGCCTATGGCATCCCCGACGTGCTGGGGCGCGCCCGCGACCGCTATGAAGGTGCGCGCGTGCTGGTGGTCGGCTCCGGTCATTCGGCGATCAACGTGGTGCTCGATTTGCTGACGCTGCAACAGAGCGCGCCGGAGACGCGCGTGATCTGGGGCCTGCGCCGCAACCGGCTCGAGCGGCTGCTGGGCGGCGGCCTCAATGACCAGCTGCCGGCGCGCGGTGCGCTCGGCCTCGCCGCCAAGGCCGCGATCGAGGCCGGGCGGCTGCAAGTGCTCGCCCCCTTCGCGGCCCGGCGTGTCGCCGCCGAAGGCAATGGATTGCGCGTGACCGGCCGCGTGAACGGCCACGATTTCGATGGCAATTTCGACCGCATCGTGGTGACGACCGGCTTCCGCCCCGACCTCGCCATGCTGCGCGAGCTGCGCGTCGAACTCGACCCGGCGGTCGAGGCGCCGCCGGCTTTGGCGCCGCTGATCGACCCCAACCTGCATTCCTGCGGCACCGTGCCGGCCCATGGCGTTGTCGAATTGACCCAGCCGGAGAAGGATTTCTACATCGTCGGCGCCAAGAGCTACGGCCGCGCACCCACCTTCCTGATGGCGACGGGCTACGAGCAGGTGCGCTCCATCGCCGCCGAGCTGGCGGGCGACCACGCCGCCGCCCGCGCGGTGCATCTGGTGCTGCCGGAGACCGGCGTCTGCAACAGCGACGCGATCGACGGCGGCGACGCGGCGTCCTGCTGCGGCGGCCCGGCCAAGTCTGACGCCACAGCCTGCTGCGCGGCCGACGAGACGGCGAAGGCGGAGACGGGTGCCGGCTGCGGCTGTTCCGCGGCGCCGGCGCCTGTTAGGCTGCAGCCGGAAAAGAGAAGCGGTTGCTGCGGGTGACCGCGGCGAGCCTCACGGACGGCGTTTTGCCCCAATCGCGTCACCACCTGTTCATCACCGGATTGGGCATCGGCCAGATCATCTGCTGGGGCGTGCTGTTCTACGCCTTCCCGCTGGCGGCCGAGCCGATGGCCGCCGAGCTTGGCATCGCCAAGCCGCAAATCTATGGCGCCGCAACCTTCGGCCTGCTGCTGGCTGGCCTTGCCGCCTATCCGGTCGGCTGGCTGATCGATCGCGGCCACGGCCGCGCGGTGATGACCGGCGGCGCCCTGCTGGGCGGATTGCTTTTCGCCCTGTGGTCGCAGGTGCACGGCCTGACGCTGTTCTACATCCTGTTCGGCGGAGTCGGCATCGCCATGGCGGCGACGCTCTACGAGCCGGCCTTTGCCGTGGTGGCGCGGCGCTTCGGCGCCGGCGCCCGCACCGGCATCACCGCGCTGACGCTGTGGGGCGGCTTCGCCAGCACCGTCTTCGTGCCGGTGACCCAGTTCCTGATCGATCATCTCGGCTGGCGCGACGCGGTACTTACGCTCGGCCTCGTCACCATGGCGAGCGGCGGGCTCTATCTCTGGGTCATCGATCCGCGCCGCGACGCGGAGCCGCTGCGCGACCGGGGCGGCAGCGAGGCCGGTCCGCGCGACGGCCCCCACAATGGTCCGGGCGACGGTTCTGCGGTGCGCTGGGCCTTGCGCCAGCCCACCTTCTGGGCGCTTGCCGTCGCCATCACGCTCTATTTCGGTGCCCTGTCCGGCCTCACCTATCATTGGTACCCGCTGCTGCTGGAAAAGGGCTTCGACACCGCGAGTGTGGTGGCCGGCATGGCCATCATCGGCCCGGCGCAGGTGGCGGGGCGCATCGCCATCTGGGTGCTGGCGCGGCAGCAGCCGATCAAGGCGATCGGGCGCGGTGTTGTCATCGTGTTTCCGCTGGCGCTGCTGCTCCTGCTGTTTTCGCCCGCCGAGTTCGCGCTGCTGGCGCTGTTCGCCGCCATCTACGGCGCGGCCAACGGCATCATGACCATCGTGCGCGGTCTCGCTTTGCGCGAGATGCTGACCGCCGAGAGTTACGGCACGCTCAACGGCCTGCTCTCGGTGCCCGCCATGATCGCCAAGGCGCTCGCCCCCTTCGCCGCCGCCTGGCTGTGGGCGGCGAGCGGCGGCTATGACGCGGTGCTGGTCGCCGGCATCGTCGGCGCCAGCCTGGTGGCGGCGAGCTTCTGGATGGCGGGCCGTCGGTCCTGAGCGTGGGGGCCCTGGTCATGGAGCCGCCAAGTTCCCATATGGCTTAGGCTGTACGTCGTTGCGAGCCAAAGAGGAGGTCACGATGCGACGACCGCACCTCACCCGCCGCGCATTGCTAGCCAGCGGTGCGTCGTTTGCCGCCGCCGCGGCGCTGCCGTCTGCTTCGCGTGCGCAAGGTGCCGCCCTTCCCGCCGAAGCGCTCCGGCGCATCCCGTCGAGCGGCGAGATGGTCCCGTCGGTCGGCCTCGGCACCTGGATCACCTTCAATGTCGGCGACGATCCGGTGCTGCAGGCGGCGTGCAACGACGTCATGGCCGCGTTCTTCGCCGCCGGCGGGCGGGTCATCGATTCCTCGCCGATGTATGGTTCCGCCCAGGCGGTAATCGGGCGCGGCTTGGCTGCGCTCGGCACGCCGCCAGACCTGTTCGCGGCGGACAAGGTGTGGACCTCCGGCGACGGGCCGGCGCAGATGGAAGACTCGCGCCGGCACTGGGGTGTGCGGCACTTCGACCTGATGCAGGTGCACAACCTGCTCGCCTGGGAAGAGCATCTGCCCACTCTCTTCGCGATGAAAGCCGCGGGACAAGCGCGTCATGTCGGCATCACCACCTCGGAAGGCCGCCGCCACGATTTGTTCGAGGAGGTGATGAGGACGCAGCCGCTCGATTTCATCCAGGTCACCTACAACATCCTCGACCGCGAGGTGGAGCAGCGCATCCTGCCGCTGGCGCGCGAGCGCGGCATGGCGGTGATGGTGAACCGGCCGTTCCAGCAAGGCGCGCTGACGCGGCGCCTGGCACGGGAGAAGCTGCCGGGCTGGGCCGGCGAGATCGGCGCCACGAGCTGGGCGCAGGCGATCTTGAAGTTCATCCTGTCGCACCCGGACGTGACCGTGGCGATCCCGGCGACCTCGCGCGTCGACCATGTGCGGGAGAATGTCGCCGCCGCCACCGGCCCCCTGCCGGATGCCGCCTTGCGCCGGCGCATGGCGGCAGACGTGGCGGCGCTCTAGATGGCGGAGTGGCTGAGCTACAGCCTCTCCGACTTCCTGCTGTTCGCGCCGCGCGCCTATTGGCGGCTGTTCGAGCTGCACAATGCGGCGTGGTGGCCGTTGCCGCTGCTCACATTCGGCACCGGGATGGTCTTGCTCGCGCTTGGTACTCTGCGCCCGCGCCAGCACGCGCGTTGGATGGCGGCCATCCTCGGACTCCTGTGGCTCTGGGTCGCGTGGGGCTTCTTCTGGCGGCATTACGTCACGATCAACTGGGCGGCGGTCTACGTCGCGCCGCTCTTCGCATTGCAGGCCGCGCTGCTGCTCGTAGCCGCCTGGCGCGCGCCGCCGCTCGCCCGGCCTGGCAGCGCAAGGAGCCTGACCGGATTGTCGCTGGTCGCCGCCGCCGTGTTCCTCTATCCGGTACTGGCGCCGCTTTCCGGCCGGCCCTGGGCCGGCGCCGAGATCTTCGGCATGGCGCCCGACCCGACGGTGATCGCGACGCTCGGCTGCCTGCTTCTGCTGCCCGGCCGCTGGCAACAGATGCTGCTGCCCATCCCGCTGCTGTGGTGCGTCGCGAGCGGGGTGACGCTTTGGGAGCTAGCGCGAGTTCCAAGTGGAGGCTGACCGGAACGCCGCGCAAACGGGACAGT
>JAEUKU010000243.1 GCA_016794075.1 Rhodospirillaceae bacterium | reverse complement strand
GGTCGATGTGGCGGACGATGTTCTCGGAGAATTGCGGGTCGACCTCGTTCAGCACGTCCTGGCCGTCATAGAGCGACCACATCTCGCCCACCGTCTCGTCGCCGACGCGGGTGACGACGCCCTTCACGTCCTCGAACACCGCGTCGGTGGCGCGGCGCTTGTCCCACCAATCCTGCTGGGTGTAGGGCAGCTTCAGGCCGATGGCGAAGCGCTCGCCCTTCGCCTCGTAGCTCATCACGTCGCGCGTCGCCGCCGCGTGCTGCAGGTCGTAGATGCGGGCGCGGATGTCGACGATCGGCTTGAACATCGGATGCGTCGCCACATCCTTGACCTTCTCGCCGTTGATGGAGACGGCGCGGCCGTCGCGGATGCTGTCGATGTATTGCTGGCCGGTGCGGATCATGCTGCCTCTCGCTCCCCTGGATCGGGCGGCCGGCGCTCGTTGGAAACGTCGCGGTCTTCCCCTGCCTCGGCGGAACCGAAGCAAGCGATGGTCGGACGAATCGGAGCGCAAGTAAAATAGTTCTTTCGATAGCTTGGGTTCGGAAATTCCGAATCAGCGCAGGCGGCGGGCGATTTCCATGTGCAGCCGGGCCAAATTGCGGGCATCGGCCAGCGCATCGTGCGGCTGGCCCTCGAAATCAAGGTTGAAACGCTCCAGCGCTTCGTCGAGCCCCAGGCGATAGGTCAGCCCCAGCAGCAGCCGCATCTGGGCGGCGAGGTCATGGAAGCGGCCGGGAAAGGGGAACTCGGCCCCCGCCCGCTCGCAGCTCTCCCGGATCAGCACGTCGTCCTGGCCCCAGGCGCACCAATCGCCCTGGGCGAAGGTCTTGCGCACCTGGCGCAGCACGTCGGACAGCGCCGGCGCCTTCGCCACCTCCTTCGGCGTGATGCCGGTCAAGGTCGAGCAGAATGGCGAAATGCGCGACAGCGCCGGTTTCACCAGAAACAGCTTCTCGCGCCGGATCTCCAGGTCGTCGGTGCGCAGATCGACGATGCCGAGGGCGATGATCTCCGCCACCTCGCCCTCCGGCGGCGGACCCTCCCAGCAGGTCAGCTCCACGTCGACGCAGAGCAGGCGGTTGAAATTGGTCATGCCGCCATCTGACGCAAGCGTACACGCCGTGGCAAGCCCGGGCTCAGTGGACGTTCTTCAGCTTGTCCGGATTGCGCACGATATAGATGCGCCGGATCAACCCCTCGGCGATCTCGAAGGAGAGCGTCTGATCGATACTGCCGTCCGGCAGCATGATGACGAAGCCGGGCAGGCCGTTGACGCGGGTCGGGCGGTATGCGGTGCCGGCGGGGAAGGGGAATTTCTGGCGCACGCCGAGCAGGAAGGCCGTGACCTTGCCGCTGCCGAGGATCGGGTTGAGGGCGGCCGCCACCTTGCCGCCGCCGTCGGACATCAGCTCCACATCCGCCGCCAGCAGCCGCGCGAGGCGCCGCGCATCGCCAGAACCGGCCGCTTCCAGGAATGCGGCCGCCATGCGCTGCTGCTCCTCCGCCTTCGCGTCGAAGCGCGGCTTGCCGGCCTCGATGTGCTTGCGGGCGCGGGCGGCGAGCTGGCGGCAGGCGGCCGGGTCGCGGCGCAGCACCTCCGCAACCTGGCGGAAGCTCATCTCGAACACGTCGTGCAGCAGGAAGGCGGCGCGCTCCAGTGGCGACAGGCGCTCGAGCAGCAGCAGGAAGGCGACGGTCAGATCCTGCGCCAGCTCGCCCGGTTCGGTCGCCGGCTCCACCACGGGCTCGGGCAACCAGGGGCCGATATAGGTTTCGCGCTGGGCCCGGGCCGATTTCAGCCGGTCGAGGCAGAGCCGGGTCGCGGCCTTTGACAGCCAGGCGCGCGGATTGTCGATCTTCGCCCGCGCCGGGGCGCCGATGCGATGCCAGCGCAGATAGGCATCCTGCGCCACATCCTCCGCCTCGCTCAGCGAGCCGAGCATGCGATAGGCGAGGCCGCGCAGATGGCCGCGATGCGGCTCGAAGCTCGCCGCGGGATCGTCGCGCTGGATCTCGATCGCGTCTGGCATGGCCACCCGAAATCTTTGCATCAGCCTAGCCCCTCTGCCGGTTTCAGGCGAGGGTCCCAGGGTCAGGACGAGACAGCGGACGCTGTTGTGACTCGGAAAATTCGCGAACCGATAGAATGGCTTAGTGCGCGTGGCCCAGGGTGTTCAGCCAGGCGCCGCCCCGCTGCCGCCGCGCGCCGTCCTGCCGGCGCGCCGCGATCCGCGCCCAGGCCTTCTCATGGAAGTAGTAGGCGACGGTGTTGCAGGCGGGCTCGATCAGCGCCAGGGCGCCGCCCACCAGCAGGCTGCCGGTCAGCAGGTAGCCGATGGTGAAGGCGACGGTGAAATGCACCGCGGCAAAGCTCAGGGTCTTCAACATCGTGATCTCCTTTCGCCCGTTCCAGTCTAGTTTATTGCGAATGATTCGCAACTGGCAAATCGGGCACATCCTGAATATCGGTCTGGAACGGTAATCTAGCCAATGAATTGAATCGTTTTTAGATAATCGATTTAATCGATCAGTCCGCCTGACAAGCGGCTCGGTTTCGGCTATGGTCGCGCCATGATTCGCATCACCCGCGCCATCGCCATCGACGAAAGCGAGCTCGTCGAGAAATTCGTCCGCGCCTCCGGGCCGGGCGGGCAGAACGTCAACAAGGTGTCGACCGCGGTCGAGCTGCGTTTCGACGTCGCCGGCTCGCCCAATCTGCCGCCCGATGTGAAAGCGCGCCTCATCCGCCTCGCCGGCCAGCGCATGACCAACGAAGGCGTGCTGGTGATCGATGCGCAGCAATACCGCAGCCAGGAACGCAATCGCGAGGACGCCAAATCGCGCCTCGTCGAGCTGATCTGCCAGGCGACCCATGTGCCGAAGCCGCGCCGCAAGACCAAGCCGACCAAGGCCTCCAAGGAGCGCCGCCACGAAGGCAAGGCGCGCCGCGCGCAGGTGAAGAAGCTGCGCGGCAAGAAGCCGAATTTCGATTAGAGAATCCCCAACCGGTCCGAACACGTCTCTATCGTCATGGCATGGCTTGGCCATGCCATCCACGAGTTTGCCTGCCGCGGACAAAGTGCTGCCCTGAGAAACTCGTGGATGGTCGGACCAAGTCCGACCATGACGACAGTGACGCAGTGGGATCGGGAATCGCCTTACGTGTCCAGATGACATCCCGGCAACCGCCGGCCCGCCAGATACTCGTCGATCACCTCGATCAGCCGCGCGCGACCGAAGCTGGGAAAGTGCCCGCCATGCACGGTCTCGACCGACAGCTTGGCCAGGCGGCGCAGCGATGTCTCGTAATCGCCGAGATCGGAGTGGTAGCAATCGTCGATCAGCGGGCCGTCATAGATGATGTCGCCGGAGAGCAGGGTGCCGGTCTTGCGCTCCCACAAGGCAATGCCGCCGGGCGAATGGCCGGGGGTATGCACAACCTCGAAGACGCGGTCGCCCAGGTCGATGACCTCGCCGTCCGTCAGGATGCGCGTCGCCGGCGCCGATTTGATGCGGTAGGCGGCGGCGCTCCAGCCCTCCGGCACGCCGTCGAACATCTCGTCCGTCGCATAGCGGTCGGCCAGGGTCCAGTCGTTGCGCGGATTGGCGAGGATGTCGGCCTCCGCCGCATGGATGCAGCGGGTCGAGAATTCGTGGTGGCAGCCGATATGGTCGAAATGGCTGTGGCTGGCGACGCAGATCACCGGCCGCTCGCGTAGCGCGGCAATCGACGCCCGCAGCGGGAAATGGCCGAGGCCGGTGTCGAACAGCAGGTCGCGATCCCGCCCCTGCACGTGCCACATGTTGCAGCGGTAGAAGGGCTTGATCCAGGGTTCGTGGATCAGCGTCACGCCGTCCGCGAGTTTTTTCAGCTCATACCAGCGCTCGGCGCCGATGACGGGCAGCACGCTCATGCGGCCGCCCCGTTCTGCCTGGCCGAGATCAGCCGCGCCAGGGGCGCGTTCTGCCGGGCGACATGGGCGCGGAGTTCATCGGTCGTCATCTCGTCGCTGCGGACGCATTCGATGAACATCATGTTGAGGTTGTTGAACACCATCTCGCCCAGCGCGTCGGTGTCGACCCCCGCCAGGACCATGCCCTTCTGCTGCAGGCCGTTGAGGCAGGCGCGGACCTGCTGGGTCAGCCGGCGGTCCAGATCGGTGTAGCGGCGGCTGAACAGCGTGCCGGCATTGACGGTGACCTGGGCCATGGCGACGCGCCACATCTCCTTGGTCGTATAGACGAAGGTGTTGGCATAATAGCCGCCGATCAGGTGGTCGAGCGCCGCGGCGACGCTCTTGTGCTTCAGCCGCAGCGAGCGCTCGCCGGAAGCCAGCACGCCCTCCACCTCCGCCGTCACCATGGCGAGCAGGATCTCCGCCTTGCCGGGGAAGTAGTTGTAGAAGGTGCCGACGGAAAGCTCGGCCGCGGCGGCGATATCCTCGATCCGCGCCGCCTCGTAGCCGACATTGCGGAACAGCCCGAAGGCCTCGTCGAGGATCCGCTGGGTGCGGGTCGCCTTCTGTCTTTCGCGCAGCCCGGCCATCACCTATCCCAATGTAGAGCGGCTCTAAAATTGCATTGACTGCAAAATTATCCTGGAGGAAGCTGGCTGGCAAGTGCCGCAAAGCATGCACAATCCACGCAAGCGCAGGGAGAAGAAGCCATGAAAGTCCGAATGCTGTCTCACGCGGCCATCGCCGCGCTCGCCTTGAGCCTGGCCGCGACCGCGGCCCATGCCGCCGACGAACTGAACGCCCTCGTCTGGTGCGACCATTCCGACCCGAACCTGCTGCAGCCCTTCGAAGAAGCGAACGGGGTGAAAGTCAACGTGAAGGAATTCGAGGGCACCGGCGCCGGCCTCGCCATCGTCGAGCAGTCGCAGCCGGGCGACTGGGACGTGATGGTGATCGATTCCATCGACGTGCGCCGCGGCGTCGAGCGCGGGCTGTTCGCGCCGCTGCCCGAGGACCAGCTGCCTTTCGCCGACCTCTTCCCGGAGGTGCGCATGGACGACATGACCAAGATCGACGGCCAGCGCTACGGCATCACCGAGAAGTTCGGATACAACACGATCGGCTACAACAAGGCCAAGGTCGACCCGGCCGACATGCAATCGCTCTCGGTGCTGACCAACGAGAAATACAAGGGCCGCGTGGCGATCTATGACTATTACCTGCCCGTTATCGGCCTGGTCGCCATGTCCCTCGGCAAGAAGACCGCCGAGATCACCGAGGCCGATCTGCCGGCGATCAAGGAGGTCCTGCTGAAGATGAAGGCCAATGCCAAGGCCGTCACCGATGTGGTCTCCAGCCAGACCGCGCTGGCCACCGGCGAGGCGGATGTACTGGTCGGCGGCGGCGAGTGGGTCAGCGCGGTCATCGCCAAGGAGAACCCGGACCTCGATTTCTCGGTGCCGGCGGAAGGCGCCGTGCTGTGGTCGCAATCGCTCGCCATGTTCAAGGAGTCGAAGAACCCGGATCTGGCGCTGAAGTTCATCCAGTACGTGCTGAGCCCGGAGGGCCAGGCGCGGCTCGCCACCTCCGCCTGCTACTGGGGCATGCCGGCCAACGCCAAGGCGGCGCTGAATGACGAGCAGAAGGCCATCCTGCGCTTCGCCGAGCAGCCGGACTTCCTGAAGCGGGCGCAGCCCTATCCGGCGCCGAGCGAGGAGCTGGACAAGAAGATGCAGGACGTGTGGACGGAGATGCTGCAGGCGCAATGAGCCCAAATTGAGCGGGGCAAGGCAACCGATCGCGGGTTGGGCCAGCGTCTCACCGGCTTTGCTGTGGACGCTGGTCTTCTTCGCCTTGCCCTTCGTCGCGATGGCGGCGGCGAG
>JAEUKU010000234.1 GCA_016794075.1 Rhodospirillaceae bacterium | reverse complement strand
CCGCGTGATCGCCGCCGACCTCGAGCGCTCCGGCCTGTTCGCGCCGATCGACCAGCGCGCCTATATCGAGCAGGGCGTCACCTCCGACACCCTGCCGCGCTTCCAGGACTGGCGCCTGCTGAACGCCCAGGCCCTGGTGGCAGGCTCGGTCAAGCCGGGTGCCGCCGGCAAGCTCAGCGTCGAGTTCCGCCTGTGGGACGTGTTCGGCGGGGCGGAGATGCTGTCCTCCTCCTACACCTTCGCCCCCGACATCTGGCGCCGCACGGCGCACATTGTCGCCGACGACATCTACAAGCGCATCACCGGCGAGGAGGGCTATTTCGACACCCGCATCGTCTACATCGCCGAATCGGGGCCCAAGGACAACCGCCAGAAGCGCCTGGCGATCATGGACCAGGACGGCGAGAACCATCAATTCCTGACAGATGGTGGGGCGCTGGTGCTGACGCCGCGCTTCTCGCCCGCCGCCCAGGACATCACCTACATGTCCTATTACGGCAACAAGCCGCGCGTGTACCTGTTCAGCATCTCGACCGGCCAGCAGGAGGTCCTCGGCGACTTCCCCGGCATGACCTTCGCGCCGCGCTATTCGCCGGACGGCAACAGCGTCATCATGAGCCTGGCTCAAGGCGGCAATACGGATATTTATGTGATGGATGTCCGCACCCGCCGCTCGAAGCGGCTGACCGACCACCCCTCGATCGACACCTCGCCGTCCTATTCGCCGGACGGCAGCCGAATCGTCTTCAACTCCGACCGCGGCGGCGAGCAGCAGCTTTACGTCATGAATGCCGACGGTTCCGGCGTCGCCCGCATCTCCAAGGGGGCCGGACGCTACGCCACGCCGGTCTGGTCGCCGCGCGGCGACCTGGTCGCCTTCACCCGCATCTACCAGGGCAGCTTCTATATCGGCGTCATGCGCCCGGACGGGTCGGGGGAGCGCATGTTGTCGCAGAGCTGGCTGGTCGAGGGGCCGACCTGGGCGCCGAACGGGCGTGTGCTCGCCTTCTACACCCAGGACCAGCGCGGCCGTACACAGCTCAAGTCGATCGACCTCACCGGGCATAATGAACGAGTCATTAAGACGCCGATGGATGGCTCCGATCCGGCCTGGTCGCCCTTGCTCAGCAAGCAATAATGCTTTATGTTCCGGCCGTTTCCGGGGGTTCTGAGGGCCCGGCGAAAATGCCAAACCATCAGGTACGGAATTTCCGAACAAACCGGCGTTGAAAGTCCTCGGGTAGCGGACTGAACCGCGCACGGTTTGACGACAAACAAAGAGGATGAGAGGACAAAATGCGTCTCAAGATGATCTCGGCCATGGCTGCGGCCTTGCTGTTGGCAGCCTGCGCCTCCGACGAGCCGGTCGCCACGGGCGATGCGGGCGCCGGCGGCTCCACCACCACGGACGGCATCTCGCAGGGTGCGGTCACGCCGGGTTCGGCCGAGGACTTCCAGCAGAATGTCGGCGACCGCGTCTTCTTCGCTCTTGATCGCTACGATCTGAGCGCCGAAGCGCAGTCCCAGCTGCAGAAGCAGGCGGCCTGGTTGCAGCAGTATCCGGCGGCCACCGTCACCGTCGAAGGCCATTGCGACGAGCGCGGCACCCGCGAGTACAACCTCGCGCTGGGTGAGCGTCGCGCCAATGCCGTCGCCAACTACCTGACCGCCCTGGGCGTCGATGCCGGCCGTCTCTCCGTGATCTCCTACGGCAAGGAGCGTCCGGAGTGCACCGACTCGAACGAAGGCTGCTGGGCGCAGAACCGCCGCGGCGTGACTGCGGTCAACCAGTAACAGCGATCGGGCCTGGCGCCCGGTGCCTTGGGGCACCGGCGCCGAGGCAGCGATAACTGGACGCATTCGCCCCCTTTCCCCACCCGGCCTGGCCGGGCGCGGGGAAGGGGGCTTGCTTTTGGACGGAGCCCGCGCTTTCCGAAGCTTCGGCCCGGTCGCCGGCCGCCCCGTTTCCGCCATCACATTACCGTGAATTCGCCGCCCGGCCGCCGTGCTCGCGCCGCGCGCGCCCCGGATGCTGGACCCGCTCCGTTTCTCCTGCCGCGCCTTTCCTCCCACCTGCGGCGGGCGGAGCCTGTCTCGCAAATTGGGGAACGCACATGCCGCAGTCTTGCCTTTCGCGCCGCCGCCCGGCCCTCGCCGGCGGCGCCGTCCTCGCCTTGATCCTGCTTGCCGGCTGCCAGTCGGGTACGGAATCCGGCACGGAGCCGGGGACCGGCGCGCCGCCGCCGGCCGATTCCGCCACATCGGCCAACACGGCGGGGACCGGGATCGCAGCCGGGGCCCTGGCCCCGTCCGAGGCTGCGCAGGCCGACCTGATCCGGGTCGGCGACCGGGTCTATTTCGCCACCGACGGTCACGAGATCGCGCCGGACTCCGAGGCCATCCTGCAGGCCCAGGCGGCCCTGCTGCGGACCTATCCGGCGCTCACCGTGACCATCGAAGGCCATGCCGACGAGCGCGGCACGCGGGAATACAATCTGGCGCTGGCCGAGCGGCGGGCGGCGGCGGTGCGCAACTACCTCGCCGCGCTGGGCGTCGACGAGGCGCGCATGGAAACCATCTCCTACGGCAAGGAGCGGCCGGAATGCGCCGCCGCGGCGGAGGGCTGCTGGAGCCGCAACCGGCGCGGCGTGACGGTGTTGAACCGGTAGCCAGGGCTGCCCCACAAATCTGGCCGGCGCATCTGGCATCTGGCATCTGG
The DNA here is from genome assembly GCA_016794075.1 of Rhodospirillaceae bacterium. GTDB lineage: Bacteria > Pseudomonadota > Alphaproteobacteria > Dongiales > Dongiaceae > Dongia_A. The sequence continues at coordinate 4,525 of JAEUKU010000234.1, read as the reverse complement.
CATCCGGGACCCGCATCTGGCATCTTCCGATCACCATTTCGTGGCGGATTCGCAAGGCTTTGCGTCACGCTTTCGCCGCATTGCCGACCCAGATTTCACCCCGACCAACGCCCCACCGGGCGCGAGAGGATGCAGATGATGTTTCAGGCCCAGGCACCCATGGCGGCGCTGACGAGGATTCCGGTTCCGGCGCGGCGCCTTGCGCGCGCGCTGCTGGCGCTGGCCGTGTTCGCCTGCCTGGCGCTTCCGGCCTTCCGCCCGGCGGCGGCCGACGAGGTCGACGACCTGCGCCGCGAGCTCGAGCAGCTGAAGCAGCAGGTGCTGTTCCTGCAGAACCAGATTCCCGGCGCCAGCGCCGGCGGTGCGGCGGCTGGCGGCGGCGGTCTCGCCGCGCAGCAGGAAGTGCGCCTGCAGCAGTTGCAGCAGCAGATGGCCGACATCACCGGCCAGATCGAACGCGTCGAGCTCAAGGCCAACGACCTCGCCGCCCAGCTCGAGCGCATGCAGAAGGACTACGAATACCGCCTCGGCGTGCTGGAAGGTACCGGCGGCCTGCCGCCGGCCGGCACGGCGGCTCCGGGTGGCACGACCGAAGGCGCCATCTCCGACGGCGCCGGGCCGTCCTTGACCTCCGTCGCTCCGGCACCGGCCGGCGCCGACGCGGCCCAGCCGGCCGCGCCTGCTCCGACGGGCCAGCCGGGCGTGCTCGGTACGTTGAATTCCTCGGCGCCCTTGCCGCAGCCGCCCGCGGGGGCAGCCGAGGAGGCTGCGGCGAAGGCGGCGCAGCAGACAGCGATGCCGAGCGGCGCAGTGGTTCTGCCCGGGGCCACGCCGCGCGAGCAATACGACTACGCCACCAACCTGATCCAGCGCGGCGCCTACGACCAGGCGGAGATCGCGCTCAAATCCTTCATCCAGCAGCACCCGCAGGACGAGCTCACCGGCAACGCGCAGTACTGGCTGGGCGAGACCTATTACGTGCGCAACGATTTCAAGAGCGCCGCCGTCGCCTTCGCCGAGGGCTACCAGAAATACCCCAACAGCCAGAAGGCGTCGGACAACCTGCTGAAGCTCGCCATGGCGCTGGGCCAGCAGGGCCAGAAGGAAAACGCCTGCGTGGCGCTGAAGCAACTGGAGAAGCGCTACCCCGACGCCTCCGCCAACATCAAGGACCGCGCCATCAAGGCGAAGCAGCGCTACGGCTGCAGCTGAGCGTGGCGGGCGCACATGCCCTGATGAGCGCCCGGTCTCTCCCATTCGTCATTGCCGGGCTTGTCCCACAGCTGTCCGGATTGCGCCGCGGTGGCGAGTACACTCGATCGTCATGGCATGGCTTGGCCATGCCATCCACGAGTTTCGGTCGGCGAGACCACGAGGCAGCAGGCAAACTCGTGGACCCCAAGGCCAAGCCTTGGGGTGACGGAGTTTGGAGCGGTGAGGGCGAATTTGTGCCGCGCGATCTCGCCACTCCCAGAATCCCTTGGCGGATTTGCGCCTTTCCGCCATGCCGACCGGGACTGCGCCCGGTGATGACAGGCAGGTTTAATCCTGCGTCCGCCGCGACATGCCGGCTCCCGACTTCAACGCGCTGATCGGCCCCCTTGGCCCCTTCGAGCGGCCGCCCGTCATCGCGGCGGCGGTTTCCGGCGGCTCGGATTCGCTGGCGCTCGGCCTGCTGCTGGCGGACTGGGTCGCCGCGCGCGGGGGCCGGCTGCATGTGCTCAGCGTCGATCACGGCTTGCGCCCCGAAGCGCGGGCGGAAGCGGAATCCGTCGCCCGCCGCTTCGACGGCGTGCCGCATTGCGCGGCGGTGATGCTCAGCTGGACCGGCCCCAAGCCGGCGACGGGATTGCAGCAGGCGGCGCGCGCGGCGCGCTACGACCTGCTCACTTCCTGGTGCCGCGCGCGGGGCGTCCTGCATCTGGCGCTCGGCCACACCTCCGACGACCAGGCGGAAACCGTGGCGATGCGGCGTGCCCATGGCTCGACCGAGTTGGGCCTCGCCGCCATGCCGGCGATCCAGCAGCTGGAGGGTGTGCGGCTGCTGCGGCCCTTGCTCGGCTGCCGGCGCGAGGCGCTGCGCGCGTTCCTGCGCGAGCGGGGCGAGACCTGGCTCGAGGACCCCAGCAACGAGGCGCCGCGCTTCGAGCGGGTGCGCCAGCGTCGGGCGGTGGCGGAAAGCGGCGCGGTTCCCGTGCTCATCGACGAGGCGGAGCGATTCGGCCGCGCCCGCGATGCCGAGGACCGCGCCGTCGCGCGCCTGCTGATCGCCGCGGCGACGCTGCACCCGGAAGCCTTTGTGACCTTGGAGCGGGCGGCTTGGCAGGCGGCGGAGGACGGTTTGCGCCGCGCGGCGCTGCGCCGGCTGCTGATGGCGGTGGGCGGGCGCGCCTATCCGCCGGCGCCCGCGGCGGTGGAAGCCCTGACCGAGCGTGCGACTCTCGCGCGGAGCGGCATCGTCGGCACCCTGGCCGGCTGCGTCCTGGCCATCCGCCGGGGCCGGATCGAGCTCTGCCGCGAGGCCGGGGACATCCGCGACCGGCCGAAGGTGGCGCCGGGCTGGTCGGGGCTCTGGGACCACCGGTTTCTCCTGTCGGTGGCCGATGGTGCGCCCTCCGGCGACTTGGACATCCGGCCCCTGGGGGCGGAGGGCCAACGCCAGGCGGCGCGGAATTTTGGCCTAAGCCTGAAGAGGCATCCGGTGCCGGCGCCTGCCCGGGCGGCGCTGCCGGCCCTGTGGCAACGGGAACAAGTGCTGGCGCAGCCGCATTTGGGGCTAGGGTCGGGGCTCGCCGCGCGTCCGGCCCCGCGGCATTCAGCGACAACATGCGGCTTTACAGTTGCGGTGCGTCCGCCGCACACTATCTATTCATCATTCCTGGGCTAGTTTGGAATTGCTGCAAAGTGCGGAAGAACTTGCTGGGCCCGGCCACGAATCGGCGGCGTTTGCCGCCCGGATGAGGATCACAAGGTGAATTTCGGCAGGAATCTGTGGATCTGGGCAGCGGTCATCGTGCTGCTCTTCGTGCTGTTTCAGATGTTCCAGGGCGGCACGCCCAGCGGTGGCGGCTCCGAACTGCCCTATTCGGACTTCCTCGCCAAGGTCGAAGCCGGCGAAGTCACCAATGTCGAGATCCGCGGCCCCGAGATCCGCGGCCAGACCGCGGGCGGGGCGTTCACCACCTACGCGCCGGACGATCCCAAGCTCATCGAGCACCTGACCGCCAAGGGCGTCGCCATCAAGGCCGGGCCGCAGGAGGAGAAGAACCTGCTGCTGATGATGCTGGTGCAGTGGGCGCCCATCATCCTCATCGTCGGCTTCTGGATCTTCATGCTGCGCCAGATGCAGTCCAACGGCGGCAAGGCCATGGGCTTCGGCAAGTCGCGCGCGCGGCTGCTGACCGAGCGCCAGGGCCGCGTCACCTTCGACGACGTCGCCGGCATCGAGGAAGCCAAGAACGAGCTCGAGGAGATCGTCGATTTCCTCAAGGACCCGCAGAAATTCCAGCGCCTCGGCGGCAAGATCCCGAAGGGCTGCCTGCTGGTGGGCCCTCCGGGCACCGGCAAGACCTTGCTCGCCCGTGCCATCGCCGGCGAGGCGAACGTGCCGTTCTTCACCATCTCCGGCTCGGACTTCGTCGAGATGTTCGTCGGTGTCGGCGCCAGCCGCGTGCGCGACATGTTCGAACAGGGCAAGAAGAACGCGCCCTGCATCATCTTCATCGACGAAATCGACGCGGTCGGCCGCCATCGCGGCGCCGGCCTCGGCGGCGGCAATGACGAGCGCGAGCAGACATTGAACCAGCTGCTGGTCGAGATGGACGGCTTCGAGGCGAACGAGGGCGTCATCCTGATCGCCGCCACCAACCGTCCGGACGTGCTCGACCCGGCGCTGCTGCGCCCGGGCCGCTTCGACCGGCAGATTGTCGTCCCCAATCCGGACATCAACGGCCGCGAGCACATCCTCAAGGTGCACATGCGCAAGGTGCCGCTGGCGCCCGACGTGGATGCGCGCACCATCGCCCGCGGCACGCCCGGCTTCTCCGGCGCCGACCTCGCCAACCTGGTGAACGAGGCGGCGCTGATGGCGGCGCGCGCCGGCAAGCGCGTGGTCACCATGTTCGATTTCGAGCAGGCCAAGGACAAGGTGATGATGGGCGCCGAGCGGCGCTCCATGGTCATGACCGAAGAGGAAAAGACCATGACCGCCTATCACGAGGCGGGCCATGCCATCGTCAACATCCACATGCCGGGCAACGACCCGCTGCACAAGGTGACGATCATCCCGCGCGGCCGGGCCCTCGGCGTGACCTGGGCGCTGCCGGAGCGTGACCGGCTGTCGATCACCAAGCAGTTCCTCGAGGCCAAGATCGCCATGTGCTTTGGCGGCCGCATCGCCGAGCAGCTGATCTATGGCGAGGAGCATCTGAATTCCGGCGCCTCGAACGACATCAAGCAGGCGACCGGCATGGCCCGCGCCATGGTCACCGAATACGGCATGAGCGATAAGCTCGGGCCGCTGCGC
>JAEUKU010000109.1 GCA_016794075.1 Rhodospirillaceae bacterium | reverse complement strand
TCGACGAAGCCCGGAAGGATCAGCTTGCCGGTGTGATCGATGAGCTCATCATCCGGCGTGCGCGAAGCCAGTATCGCGGCGGCGGGGCCGAGCGCGGCCACCTTGCCATCGACGATCTTCAGCGCGCCGTCGTCGAGATATTCCCAGGCCGCCGGATCCGCCGCCTCGCCGGGATCGGCAAGGAAGTGCAGAATCGCGCCGCGCAGGTAGACGGTGCCGCCCATCAATCCGGCAGGGTCAGGCCGCGGTCGAGCAGGGCGGCCCAGGCCTCCTCGGCACTGTCGCAGATGGCGAACAGCTTCAGGTCGTCCTGGTCGATCATGGCGTGGTCGACCATCCATTTGAAGTTGACCAGGCCGTTCCAATAATCCTTGCCGACCAGGACCACCGGCTTGGCCGAGGACTTGCCGGTCTGGCGCAGGGTCAGCACTTCGAACAATTCATCCAAGGTACCGAAGCCGCCGGGGAACACCGCCAGGGCGTTGGAGCGCATCGCCAGGTGCATCTTGCGCATGGCGAAGTAATGGAAGCGGAAGGTGAGGTCCGGCGTGGTGTAGGGGTTGGGGTATTGCTCGTGCGGCAGCGAGATGTTGTAGCCGATGGTCGGCGCGCCGACCTCGGATGCGCCGCGATTGGCCGCCTCCATGATGCCCGGGCCGCCGCCGGTGGCGATGACGTTGTCGCGGATGCCGCTCTTCGGGTTGAGCGCGCCGCCCTGCAGGGAAACGATACGGCCGAACTTGCGCGCTTCCTCGTAATAGGGGGCGAGCGTCAGGCGACGCTCGGCGTCCTGCTTGTCGCCGCCATTGCGGGCATTGTTGCGCAACGCCTCGGCCTGCTCCGGCGAGGGCACGCGCGCCGAACCAAAGACGATAACGGTCGAGCGGATGCCCCAGTCGCGCAGCAGCAGCTCAGCCTTGCTGTATTCGAGGGCGAAGCGGACGCCGCGCAGTTCATCCCGCAGCAGGAATTCCTGGTCTTCGACCGGCAGCCGGTAGGCGTGGGAGGCGAGCTGCCGGGAGGTGTTCTCGTGGTCCATGGAAACCGAATCTTTCACGCTTGAGGCGGTCGAACGTAGCGGCAATTATGCTATATTTCGTCAATAAACCCGCCGTTAAGACTGGGCAACGCCCAAATTCCCCAATCCGTTCAAGCTCTAGCCAGGAATCTCACCCGATGATGGAGTTTGTCGCACGGCCGGAATGCCTGCCTTTTGCGCAGCCGGACCAGGCGCGGTTCAACAAGACCCGTGCCTTGCACGCCTATTGGCTGCAGCTACAGGCGCGGCATCCGCAGCCGACCCGGGGCGATCTGGACGCCCTGGAGATGAAGCTCTTCCTGCCCAACCTCGTCACCGGCAACATCGAGACCAAGCCGTTCAGAGTCCTTTACAAGCTGGTCGGCACCCGGGTGGCGGAGTATTCGCGCTACGATTTCTCCAACCGCTATCTGGACGAACTGGCGACGGAAGAGCGCGACGACACCGATTGGGAGGGCTGCTACCGGCAGCTTCACCGGCTGCGCCAGCCGGTCATCGGCGATGCCCATGTGAAGGGGCACGATGGTGAATTCGTCGCCCTTTACGAATACGCCATCCTGCCGCTCTGGCGCGGCGCGGACCCGGCCGGCAGCTTCGTCGCCATCGAGGTCTATGACGGCAACGCGCAGCACCGCATTCCCGACTGGAACAAGGTCGCGTTGCGGGCCGAAGGCGGCGCGGCGGGAGGCTAACCCTCGTCGTCCGGCTCCGCCGCGCGCTCCAGCAGGTCGCGGGCGAAGGCGTCGCAGGCGCGCTCCTGCTCGCGCAGGCGCGGCAGGCCGACCACATCGTGGAAGGCCGTGAAGCTCAGCATCCGATCGGCCATGTCCCGGCTGTCGCCGGTTTCGCGCAAGGCGGCGAAGAAACCGTGCAGCGCCTTGGCCGCGACATAGGCGGCGGAAACCGGGAAGGCGACGGCGGCGTAGCCGATCTCCTCCAGGCGCCGCGCGCTCTGGATCGGCGTCTTGCCGCCCTCGACATTGTTGGCGAGGCACGGCGCCTCGATCGCGGAACAGATATAGGCCATCTCGTCGATGCTGAGCGGCGCCTCGACGAAGATCATGTCGGCCCCGGCGGCGCGATAGAGCTGGGCGCGCTCGACCGCCGCCTCCAGCCCCTCGATCGCCCGGGCGTCGGTGCGCGCCACCACCATCAAATCGGCATCCCGCCGCGCGTCCAGCGCCGCCTTGATCTTGGCGATCATGTCGGCCACCGGGATGACCCGCTTGCCGTCCATGTGGCCGCAACGCTTCGGCGCCACCTGGTCCTCGAGGATCAGGGCGGCGACTCCGGCCCGCTCATAGGCGCGCATGGTGCGGGCGACGTTGACCGCATCGCCGAAACCGGTATCGGCATCGGCCAGTATTGGGATCCCCACAGAGTCGCATAAGCGGGCGTAATGGTCGGCCATCTCGGTCATGCCCAGCTGGCCGATATCCGGCGCCCCGATCAGGCTCGCCGTCGCGGCATAGCCGCCGCCGACCACGGCCTGGAAACCGGCGAGTTCAGCAAGACGCGCCGAGAGTGCGTCAAAAATGCCCGGCAGCACCAATATCTCATCGGCGTCGATCAGGCCGCGGAACCGTGTTGTCGCATGCACGTTGCTGCTCCCGTTGCTGGCGCGTCGGCGGGACGGCTCGCGCGCCAAAGTTCCCCGTTTCCCCAAGCGCTTAGAACGCCTCGCCAGCAGCCATCAATGACCGATTCCCGGGTCTGGAACGACCAAAAAATAGGTTGCAAACCGGACCCGGCCGCCGGAGACTAGGCCCGGTTTTCGCAAAAACCCTAGTTCGGACAACCAAGTACCAGAAGGGATGGCAAAAATGTCCAAAGCGAAGTTCTCCCGCAAGCTCCTGGCGGCGGCCTTGGTGGCCGGGATGGCCGGCAGCGCCGGCGCTGCGGTCGCTCAAGATATGGCCGCAAAGTGGACCCAATTGCACGAGGCCGTGCGCCTGGCGGAGATCTGCCGGGAAGTGAGTCATGATCGTGAGACCTGGCGGACGCTCGGCATGAAGATCGACGCGGCGGTCAATCACGAGATCGGCGGCGGCGAGCGCCTGACGCTGATCGAGAACGCGAAGACCAGCGCCCGCGAGCTGGCCTGGAATCCGGGCTGCGAAAGCGAAGAAGCGCAGAACCTGCTCAAGGAATACGACGCGCTGGTCGCCGGCTGATTCATCGCCGCGCGCGTTCAAGTGCAAACGGCCCCGCTCAGGCGGGGCCGTTTTTCTTTGCGCGCGCCCCTTTCTTTGCGCACGCCGCGGATGGTGATTGCGCTACTTGCTCTCCCGCCGCCACGCCAGCATCACCAGCGCCAGCGTCATCAGCAGGGCGACCCAGGCCGGCAGCAGCGGCGTGTTGCGGACGCCGGTGACGGTGTAGTCATCGTTCTGCCGCAGGCCCAGCCAGTTGGTGCCCGCCATCGCGCTCTCGGCCGGCATGCGGCGCCAGTTGGGCTGGCCCTGGGTGCTGATCGCCTGCACGCCGCCGCCGGTCTCCTCGATCAGGGCCTGCAGCGGCTGGGCGCTGGCGCGCGGGTCGGACCATTCCTTGGAATTGAGCGCGCCCGAGGCGGCAAAGGCCTGGCGCGTGCCGTCGCTGACCTTGTAGAGCCCCTGTTCGGATGCGGCGATGGAACCCGTGGCGCGGCCGCGGCCGTCATCGGCGAGCTTCAGCTTCACCTCCGTGCCGTCGGGGCGGGTGATGGTCACCTCGCCGGTCTGCGCCGTCAGGCTCTGCTGGCGCACTTCCAGCTTGCCGTCGATCACCGTCGCGCGCAGGTCCTCTTCCTCCAAATCCGGCTCCTGCATCAGCCAGTGCCCGATGCGGCGGATCAGCTCGGCATGCGGCCCGCCGCCCTCGAAGCCCTTCGACCACAGCCACAACTGGTCGGAGAAGAGCTGCGCCACGCGGCCCTTGCCGACGCGGTCCAGGATCAGCAGCGGCAAGCCGTCCGCGCCGCTCATCACCGTGGTGCCGCGCGCGGTGCTGGCCGGCATCTGGCGGAACCAGCGGCCCCAATGCGGGCGCTCGTCACCGATCGGCAGCAGATCGGCGGTGACCGGATGGCGCAGACCGACCGGAGTCACCTGGGGCTGGAAGCCCTGGGTGCGGATCTCGCCGGTGGGTGCCGCGGCGAAAATCTGCTGCAGCGGCGTCTGGTAGAGGCTGAACTGGCCGGCCGAGCTCGGCCCCGCCGATTCGAAGACGGCGCCGCCTTCCTGCACGTAGTCGACGATGTGCTGGAAATACTCGTCCGGCAGGATGCCGAGATGCTGGAACCGGTCGAAGATGATCAGGTCGAATTCCTTGAGCTTGATATCGAACAGCTCGTCGACCGGAAAGGCGATCAGCGCCAGCTCGTTGATCGGCGTCGCGTCCTGCTTGTTGGGCGGCCGCAGGATGGTGAAGTGGATGAGTTCGACCGAGGGGTCGGATTTCAGCAGGTTGCGCCAGGTGCGCTCGCCCGGATAAGGCTCGCCGGAGATCAGCAGCACCTTCAGCCGGTCGCGCACGCCGCTGACCGCGAAGACCGCGGCGTTGTTGGCCAGCGTCAGCTCCTCGGCGGCTTTCGCGACCTCGATCTCGAACACGGTCTGGCCGCCATGCGCGATCTCGAGCGGCACATTCTGCGGCCGGCCGACCAGTGCCGCGATGCGTGCCACTTCCTCGCCGTCGCGGCGTATCAGCACATCGGCGGTGCCCTGCGGCGCGCTGCCCAGGTCGTCGACCTGAAAGGTGACATCGACCGTCTTGCCCACCAGGCCGAAGGTCGGCGCCTGGCTCACCAGGATGCGGCGGTCGCGCCCGGCGGGGTCGCCGGTCAGCGCCAGATGGACCGGTGCCGTGATGCCCAGCTCGCGCGCTGCGGCGGGAACGTCGTGGACCTGGCCGTCGCCGACCACCACCAGCCCGGCCAGACGCTGGCGCGGGATGTCGGCGAGCGCCTCGCGCGCGGCATCGAAGATCTGCGTGCCCTTCTCGGCGTGATCGGTTCCGCCGGCGGTCTCGACCACGCGCAGGTCCAGGTCCTCGGAGGTTTCCGCGACCCGGCGCAGCTCGGCGACCGTCGCATCGGCCTCGGCGGTACGGTTTTCCAGCTTCTGGCTGGGTGAACGATCGACCACGACCAGCGCGATGTCCTTCTGGTAAGCGCGCTGCTCCTGCACCAGGGAGGGATTGAGCAGGATCGCGGTCAGAGCCGCGCCGGCCAGCAGGCGCAGCAATCCGCCGCGCGCGCGGCGCAGCAGCGCGTAGGCGACGAGCAAGGCGAACGGCAGCACAAGCGCCGCGATCAGCCACCAGGGCAGCAGCGGGTCGAAAGCGATGGAATATGCGTCGCGGATCATCGACTACTGCCCCAGTCTTTCGAGGATCGCCGGCACATGCACCTGATCCGATTTGTAGTTGCCGGTGAGTGCATACATCACCATGTTGACGCCGAACCGGAACGCCAGCTCGCGCTGCCGCTCGCCGCCCGGCGTCACCGGGAAGAGCGGCTGGCCGAGATCGTCGGTGGCCCAGGCGCCGGCATAATCGTTGCTCCCGACCAGGATGCCCGAGACGCCGTCATTGACGCGGCCGCGCGGCGTTTCCACCCAGATGCTGCCGCCGATCCAGCGGCCCGGGAAGTCGCGCAGCAGGTAGAACGACTTGGTCAGCACGTGATCCGGGGGGATCGGCATCAGCCGTGGCACGTCGAGGCCCGGCGTCAGCTCCATCAGCCGCTGCGCGCCGGGGCCGATGCCGCCGCTGCCGAGGCCGACCAGATTCTGGTCGGCGGTGTCGAAGAAGATCATGCCGCCGACGGCGAGATAGCGGTTGAGCTTGTCGATCGCCTCCGGCGAGGGCGTGCGCTGCCCCGCGGTGACCGGCCAATAGAGCAGCGGGTAGAAGGTCAGCTCGTCGGCCTCGAGATCGACGCCGACCGGCTCGCCCACATCGACCGAGGTGCGGCGCAGCAGCATCTGGCTCAGCCCGAACAGGCCGGCCCGGCTGGTGGCGTCGACCTGCGGCACGCCGGTGCGCACATATCCCAGATGCGTGGTCTCGATCGCTGCCAGCACGTCCTGGTCGGGGATCTGCTGCGCCTCGCTCTCGCGCGGCAGGGCGAGGAACAGGGCGATGCCGACGGCACTCGCGGTGGCGATCGCGCGCCGTCGGAGCAGGCCCCGCAGCAGCAGTGCGATCACCAGATCGGCGATCAGCAGCAGGAAGGCGAGGACGAACAGGCTCGGCGCCAGGTCGAAAGTGCGATCGGCGGCCAGTTGCCGGGCGGGGATGGTCAGCGGCGCGAACTCCCGTTGCGCCGAGGCGAGGTTCAACGCCAGGCGCTGGCCGTCCGGGCCGTAGAAGCCGGGCGGATGCTGCGGGCCGGCCTGTGCCGTCGCCACGTCCTTGGCGGCGATGGCGATGGCCGAGGGCAGCGGCGGCACCAGCTGGCCGAAGGCGTTTAGGCTCTGCGCCGGCGCCAGCGGGCGACTTTCCTCGGCATTGGCATCGAGGCCGGAGGCGGTGGCGACCAGGCGGTCCAGCATCTCCACGAACAGGCCGGAGATCGGCAGGTTGGACCAATCGGCGTTGCTGCCGACATGGAACAGCACCTCGAAGCCCTTGCCCCGGCGCGTACCGGTGACCAGCGGCGTGCCGTCGGTCAGCCGCGCCCAGGTCTTGTTGCCGAGATCGATGTCGGGTTCGGCCAGGACCTGACGGTTGATCACCACGTCGGCTGGCACCTCGAGCCCCGCGAAGGGCGAGGACGTCGGGAACTTCGCCAGCTTCGCCGGCTCGGTCCAGGAGAGCGCGCCGCCCAGGGTACGGTCGCCCTTGCGCAGGCGCACCGGCAGCAAATCGTCTTCCGGCTCGTTCGCCAGGCGCTCGCCGGCGAAACGCACCACCATGCCGCCGCGCTCCACCCAGTCGGCCAGGCCTTGGCGGTCGCCTTCCGCGAAATTGGTCTGATCGGTGATCACGATCAGCGCCAGCTCCTGGCGCAGCAGGGTCTGCAGCCGGTCGGCGCGGACGTCGTGATTGGGGGCGAGGGCGCGCTCCACGAAATAGAGCTCGCCGATCATCGGCTGGCGGCCGAGGGTCGGATTGTCGCTGGCGAGGCCGACCGGCTTGCGCCCGCCGCCATCGTCGAGCAAAGCGAGCGAGCCGGCGGTGCCGCCATTCTCCAGGGTGATGCGGCTGACCCGGTTGGCGAGTTCGATCGGCAAGTCGAGCTTGATGCGGGCGACGCGCTCGTCGGCGCGGAACAGGCCCTCGGACAGGCCGAGCGTGCGTCCGTCGCGATCGAGCGCGCGCAGCCGCACCGGCTGGGCGATGCCGATTTCCGCCCGGGCCACGCGTGCCCATAGGCCGGCGGCGTCGCGCTCCGGCGCCAGCATCAGCTGTGGCAAATCGAGGCCGAGGCCCATGACGTCGAGCGCGCCCAGCTGCTGCAGCGTGTCGCTCAGGCTCCGGTCGGCGGCGACGGTGGCGCCGCCGATGCCGTCGGCGATCCAGAAGGTGTTGAGATCTTCCGGGAGGCCGGCTCCGGCGAGGCGCTGTGCCGTCGCGGCGCGGTCGCCGGGCCAGGGCGAAGGCGTCAGCGCCTCCAGCTGCGCCGCCGCGGCTTCCGCGGGGATCGGCGCCAGGGCGAAGGCGGCGGTGCCGCTCTGCGGCGCAGTGGTAACGAGGATGACTTGCCGGCCGTTGCGCGCCGCCCGCTCGATCAGCTTGCGCGCCGCCTCCTGGCGCTCGCCCCAGCCATGCGCGGCGGCCCAGCCGTCATCGAGCACGATCATCACGGGGCCGGAACGCGGGAAGCCGAAATCGGCGTTCCACAAGGGCTGCGCCAGGCCGGCGATGATCAGCCCGGCGATGGCGAGGCGCAGCAGGATCAGCCACCAGGGCGTCCTATGCGGCGTCTCCTCCTTCGGCCGCAGGAGCAGCAGCAGGCGGATCGGCGGAAACTGAATGCGGCGCGGGCTGGGCGGGGTCAGGCGCAGCAGCCACCACAGGATCGGCAGGGCCAGCAGCGCCGCCAGCAGCCAGGGCGCAGCGAAGGTCAGACTGCCGAGGGTGAGCATGGAGGCCGTCATGCGCCGCTTGCCCGCCTATTGCTGAATGGTCGGGCGGCGATCCGCCGAGAGCCACTGATAGGCCTCGAGCAGCGACTTCGCCGCCGATTGATCGGTGACATGGCGCGACAGGCTCCAGCCGGCCGACTGGCTGAGGCTCTTCAGGCCCTCCCAGTGGCGCTCAAGCGCGGCGCGATACTCGTCGCGGATGTTCTCGGCGCGGCTCATCAGCAATTCGCCTTCGCCCTCGACGCCCTCGAAGCGGACGCGCCCATTATACGGCAGATCAAGTTCGGCCGGATCGAGCACCTGGATCATGTGGCCGCGGCAGGGCTTGCCGGCGAAACGGTTGACCGCGGCGCGCAGTTCCGCGATCGGGGCGAGGAAATCGCTGACCAGGATGACATGGGCATTGGCGGGGATGGCGGCGACCGGCGGCAGCGAGAATTTCTCCTCGGCGCTGGGCTCGGCCTGGGCCGAGAGATAAGCGAGTCGATGGGCGATCGCCTCCAGGACAAAGCGCCCGGCGCTGGGCCGGTCGCCGGAGCCGAGCAGGGCGACGCGCTCGCCCGCGCGCGACATCGCGCCGGCAAGCGCAAGAGTCAGGATCTGGGCGCGCTCGAGCTTGGTCGACAGATCGCGCCGGCTGTTGAATCGCATCGAGGCGGAGACGTCGCACCACAGGAACGCCGTCTGCGAGGCCGACCATTCCATCTGCCGCAGGAACAGCCGATCGGACTTGGCCGATTGCCGCCAGTCGAGGCGGCGAATCTCGTCGCCGGGATAGTATTGCCGGAACTGCCAGAACGCCTCGCCGCGCCCCACCCGGCGGCGGCCGTGCACGCCCTGCTCGATGGTCGCGGCGATGCGCTGTGCCGCCAACAGCAAAGCCGGCACGCGCTCGGCGATCTCCGCCGCCTCGTATCTGGCCTTCTCGAACGCTGGCTGCGCCATGCGGGTTCGAAGATCCTCGTGCTCTAGCCGATCTCGGCGATCAGGCGATCGATGATTGCCCTGGGTGTCGCACCCTCGGCGCGGGCGCCGTAGGTGAGCGCGATGCGGTGCCGCAGCACCGGATGCGCCAGCGCCACCACGTCGTCGATCGACGGGCTGAAGCGGCCCTGGATCAGCGCGCGAGCGCGCGTCGCCAGCATCAGCGCCTGGCCGGCGCGGGGGCCGGGGCCCCAGGCGAGGCCGTCCTTCACGTCCTTGATCCCCGTCAGTTCCGGGCGACCGGCGCGCACCATTTTCAGGATCGCGTCCACCACCTTTTCACCGACCGGCATGCGGCGGACGAGGCGCTGGGCCGCCATCACATCCTCCGAGGAGAGGACGCGCGTGAGGCCCGCTTCGCTCGATCCGGTGGTGACGATCAGCATCTGCCGCTCGGCCTCCGGCGTGGGATAATCGACGTCGATCTGCAGCAGGAAGCGGTCGAGCTGCGCCTCGGGCAGCGGATAGGTGCCTTCCTGCTCCAGCGGGTTCTGCGTGGCCAGCACATGGAATGGCTCGGGCAAGGCATAGGTGTGGCCGGCGACGGAAACCTTGCGCTCCTGCATCGCCTGCAGCAGCGCCGATTGGGTGCGCGGGCTGGCACGGTTGATTTCGTCGGCCATCAGCAGCTGGCAGAACACCGGACCCTTGATGAAGCGGAAGGAGCGGCGCCCGGATTCGCCTTCTTCGAGAACCTCCGAGCCGACGATGTCGGCCGGCATCAAATCGGGTGTGCATTGCACGCGATTGGCATCGAGCCCGAGCACTGTGCCGAGCGAATCCACCAGCTTGGTCTTGGCGAGGCCGGGCACCCCGATCAGCAGCACATGGCCCCCTGAGAGGATGGAGATCAACGCCTGCTCGACCGTCTGCTCCTGGCCGAAAATGACCTGGCCCAGCTGGCGGCGGACGGTCTCGATGCGCTGGCTCAGGCTTTCGATCACACCGGCCAGGTCGCCGGGAGCGGGATTGCCGCTAGGTCCTTGGGAAGTCGCGAATATCTGACCTTCAGTCATGGCTACCTTCACCTCTCAGGACAGCTCTCGTAATATGCTTATGAGCGTAAACTGTTAACGACACCGATGTCCAACCCAGAGTCCGCCCCGGAATTCGCCGATCTGCCCCGTTGCGGGGATTTCGACATGCGCATCGCCCGGGACGGGACCTGGTTCTATCGCGGCTCGCCGATCAACCGGAAACCCCTGGTCAAGCTCTTCTCCAGCGTGTTGCGGCGCGAATCCGGCGAATACTGGCTGGTGACGCCGGTCGAGCGCGGCCGCATCCAGGTCGACGACGCGCCCTTCACCGCCGTCGAGGTGACGGCGACCGGCAACGGCACGAACCAGGAGCTCACCTTCCGCACCAATCTTGACGAATTTGTGATCGCCGATTGCGACCATCCGATCCGCGTCGCCCATCGCGGACCGGATGGCGAGCCGAGGCCCTATGTGCTGATCCGTCCGGGCCTCGAGGCGCTGATCCTGCGGCCCGTCTTCTATCACCTGGTAGAGCTGGGCGAGGTGCGCAAGCTGGATGGTGTCGACCAGCTCGGCGTATGGAGCCGGGGCCAGTTCTTCCTGCTCGGCCAGATCGCGGAATTCGACGCGGCGCCGGAACAAGGTACGGCGCATTAATGCAACGCACCCTCATCAGCCAGCGCTTCGCCTTGGCCCCGTCGCCCGGACGGCGTGCGGCACCGGTCGGCGGCGCGGCGATTTCGGGCTCCCTGGTACCGCTGCCACGCCGCGGCGATGACGACCTCAACCCCGACCTGAAGCCCGCGGCGGAGACGCGCCTGGTTCCAGCGGCCGTTCTGGTTGGCCTGGTTGAGCGGCCCGAAGGCATGCACATCCTGCTCACCAAGCGCACGCCGCATCTGACCGACCATGCCGGGCAGATCAGCTTTCCCGGCGGCCGCATCGACCCCACCGATGCCGATGCCGCCGCCGCCGCCCTGCGCGAGGCGGAGGAGGAGGTCGGCCTGCCGCAGGCCCGGGTCGAGATGATCGGCCGGCTCGATACCTATGTCACGCGCACCGGCTTCGAGGTGACGCCCTGCGTCGGCTTTGTCGCGCCGCCGGAAGCCTACCGGCCCGATCCGTTCGAGGTGGCGGAGGTGTTCGAGGTGCCACTGGCCTTTTTTCTCGAGCCCGGCAGCCGCAAGCTGGAAAGCCGGTTGTTCCAGGGCCGCCAGCGCTTCTTCTACGCCTTTCCCTGGGGCGAGCATTACATCTGGGGCGCCACCGCGGGCATGCTCAACAACCTCGTGGAGGTGCTGGCGGCGGGCGAAACCGGGTATAAGCCCTGATGACCCCGCAACCGGATCTCCACCGCCTGCCGCAGCCCTGGATGACCGAGGGGCCTGCCGCCGACGTCATGCGCGCGCTCACCGCCGCGGGCGGCCAGGCGCGTTTCGTGGGTGGGTGCGTGCGCGACGCGCTGATCGGCCGGCCGATCCGCGACATCGACATCTGCACGCCGATGTCGCCGCAGCGGGTGACAGAACTCCTGGAGCAGGCCGGGCTCAAGGCGGTGCCGACCGGCATCGTGCACGGCACCATCACCGCGGTTGCGCAGGGCAAGGGCGTCGAGGTGACGACCCTGCGCCTGGACCTCGAAACCGACGGCAGGCGGGCGAAGGTCGCCTTCACCGATGATTGGCAGGCCGACGCGGCGCGGCGCGACCTCACCATCAATGCCCTCTCCGCCGATGCCGACGGCAAGGTGCACGACTATTTCGGCGGCTTGGCCGATCTGGCGGTGGGGCGCGTGCGCTTCGTCGGCGAGGCGACGCAGCGCATCACCGAGGACTACCTGCGCCTGCTGCGCTTCTTCCGCTTTCACGCCGACTACGCGAGCGATGGCTTCGATCCTGCGGCGATCGCCGCGGCGAAAGAGCTGGCGCCCAATCTCAAGACGCTCTCCGGCGAAAGGCTGCGGCAGGAGACCCTGCGCCTGCTGACCGCGCGGCGCGGGCCGGAGGTGTGGGGCGAGATGCT
>JAEUKU010000091.1 GCA_016794075.1 Rhodospirillaceae bacterium | reverse complement strand
GCTTGGCCGCGTCATAGGCGTCGAGCAACGCCTGCTTGCGCGTCACCTTCCAGCGCTCGTCGACCTTGTTGCCGTCGGCATCGAGCAGATGGGTGAAGTTGGAATCGGAGGCGACCGCCGGCGGCAATTGCACCACCTTGGACGCCTTCGGCGCGACGCCCTCGACCGGCGCGCCGCCGAGCACGAAATCGACGCTTGCCCCCGCCTCGATCAGCCCCTGCGCGATGGCGGCGGCGCGGCGCAGATGCCCGATGCCGAGCAGATGCTGCACATAGAAGAAGACGCGGGGAGAGGTCATGCGCGAAGCAATCTACAACGCAAAAGGAAATCCTTCCCCCCTTGCGGGGGAAGGCAGCGGAGACTTGGCGAACGCAGTGAGCCTAGTCGAAGCCGGATGGGGGGTCGCGTCCTGCGGACGCGCATCGCCGGAGGCGATAGGAAGCGAAAGTTCTCTAAGGCGAAACCCAGCGCTGCATCACCCCCCTTCCCCACCTTCCCCCGCAAGGGGGGAAGGGGCGCATCGAGATTGCCGCAACTTCTGCGCTTTCTTCCCACTGCCATTCACCCCTCCAGACTCACATTCAATTGCTCGATCCTCGGCATCCCGTCCGCCTCCAGCGCATACACATGCGCGCAGTTGGGCCGCAGCTTCACCGGCGGCTTGCCGATCATGGGCCATCCGCTGGCGAGCGCATAGAGGGCGCGGCCGACGGCCTTGTGCGTCACCAGCACCGTCGGCCTCCCGAGCTCGGCCAGCCGCTGCAGCAGCGGCAGCAGCCGCGCCTGCACCTCGCGCGGGCTCTCGCCCTGCGGCGCCCTGAAATCAAGGCCCATGTCCTCGCGTTGGGCCGTGTCGCCGGTCGGATCGGCGCGCAGATCGGCGAGCCGCTTGCCTTCCCAGGCACCGAAATCCATCTCGATCAGCCGGCTGTCGATACCGATCTCGGCATCGGGAAACAGCAGCCGCGCCGTCATCCGCGCCCGTTGCAGCGGGCTGGCCAGAATGCGGTATCCCGTCCAGGCCGGATCGAGGCGCCAGCGCGCGGCGACCGCGACGCCCTCCTCGTCCAGCGCCACGTCGGTGCGGCCCTGCAGCCGCCGACCGCGGTTCCAGGCGGTGGGCGCATGGCGCAGCACGACGATCCGGGTCATGGCCGCCCTTCTACGGCTTGACGCCGAGCTTGGCGAGTCGGCGCGCCAGGGTGGCCGCCGCCGCCGGCAGGTCGTGCCGGCGGATGACCTTCGCCCGCGCCGCCGCGCCCATCGCCGGCAGATCGGCTCTCAGCGCCGACTTCAGTGCCGCGGCGAAGGCGGCTGCGTCGCCCGGCGGCGTGAGAAATCCGGTCTTGCCGTCGGCGACGATCCCCGGCACGCCGCCGGAGGCGCCGGCCAGAACCGGCAGGCCGCAGGCCTGTGCCTCCAGCAGGGCCATGCCGAAGGCTTCGTTGATGGCGGGCCAGACCAGCAGATCGGCGGCGGCATAAGGCTCGATCAGCGCGCCCGGCGGCAGCGCGCCGAGGAAGCGCACCGGGCAGGGCGCGTCGCGAAGGGCCGCCTCGACCTCCGCCCGCGCCGCACCGTCGCCGATGACGACCAGCAGCGGCCGCGTGAGCTTCGCGCGGCGCAGCGCCTCGGCCAGCACCCGGTAGGATGCGAGCTTGTCGCCCGGCCGCATCATGCCGACCGCCAGCAGCCAGGGTCGTTTCATGTCGAGACCATGCCGGTCGACGAGCGCGATGCGCGCCGCCTGGCGGTCCGGAACGCGGGGGGCGAATTCCTGCAGGTCGAGGAAGGGCGGCAGGTCGACGAGCCGCGATTTTTCCGCAAGCGCCGCCAGGCAAGGCTTGTCGCCGGGATTGAGGCAGAAGATCGCATCCGCCGTCTTGATCGCCGCCTCGGCGCCCGCATGGTTGAAGGCCCAGGGACCCGCGGCGCGCTTCGGCGCGTGGCTCGCCTCCGCCACCAGATACGGAATGTCGAGCGCCGCGGCGATGCGCGGACCGATCCAATCCACCGCCTTGTAATAAAGGTGATAGGTGAAGACGGCGCGCGGCCGTTCCTTCTTCGGCAACGCCTTCAGCTTGGCGATGCGCCGGTCGGCGACGCCCCAGGCCTTCATGCGCAGGCTTTCCTGGGCCAGCGGCAGCGGTTCGGCGAGGCGCGCGCGCAGCCGGCTCGCCAGCTCGAGTTCAAACCCCGCCCGTTCCAGCGCCCGCCACAGCAGCCGCGCCACCGTGCGGTCGCCCGACGGCACCGGATGATCGGGCGGCTTCAGCGGCGCGTAGAACAGGATGCGGGTCATGGCCCGTCCGCCCGGAACCGCCGCGCCAGATCGTCGATACCGCGCTCCATGGCGAAATCCCTGCGCACGCGCTGGAAGCCGCCCTCGGCCAGTTGCGCGCGCAGACCGGCGTCGCGCCCCAGCCGCAGGATCGCGGCGGAAAGGTTCTCCGGCGCCTCGGGCAGCACCAGCCAGCCGGTCTCCTTGTGCAGGATGAGCTCGCTGATCCCGGCCAGCCGCGTGGCGATGACGCAAAGCCGCTGGCTCTGCGCCTCCATCAGCACATTGGGCAGGCCGTCGCGGTCGCCGTCCTCGGCGATGCGGCTGGCCAGCACGAAGAGATCGGCCCGGCGATAGGCATCGAGCACCTGCTCCTGGGGTGCGGCGCCCTGCCAGGTGATGCGCCTGGCGATCTGCAGCGTCTCCGCCAGGCTCTTCAGGGCGTCGAGGTCGGGCCCGCCGCCGATATGATGGAAATGCCAGTCGAGTTCGGTCGGCAGCAATGCCAGGGCCTGCAGCAGGTCGGGATAACCCTTCTTCGGCACCGCGCGACCGACCGAAAGGATGCGCAGCGGCGGCGTCGCCTGACGCGCTGGATTGTTCGACGGCGGCTCCGGGAAGCGCCTGAAATCGAGGCCGTGATAGACCAGGTTCACCTTGTCGCGGTCGGCGGAATCGGCGATCTCGCGCAGATGGTCGTAGCCGTCGCGGGTGCAGGTCACCAGCCAGTCCATGGTCGCCAGCTTCTCGCGCTTGTCCCAGTCGGGCGAGGTCCAGATGTCCTTGGCGTGGGCCGAGCAGCTCCAGCGCAGGCCGGTCATCAGATGCGCATAATAGGTCGCCGAGGCCGGCGTGTGCAGGAAATGCGCATGCAGGCGCGTCGCGTCCTTCGGCAGCTCCGCCACCAGCACGCAGGCCTGGCCGAAGCGCCGCGCCCGGTTCGGGTTGAAGTCGCGCCACAGGTCCCTGATCCATTGCCGGAAGGCGCGGCCGAAGCCGGGCCGGCCCATCGCCTTCAGCATCCCGCGCAGCACGCGCAGCGGCTCCTGGTAGAGGTATTCCGGCAGATAGCTGACCTTGGCTCCGATCTCGCGATGCACCGGATGCACCTGCTTGTCGGTCGGGAAGCGCAGCGACACGATGTCGATGACCAGGCCGCGCTGCTCCAGCGCGCGAATCTCCTGCGCGATGAAGGTTTCCGACAGGCGCGGATAGCCTTTGAGGATGAAGATCAGGCGACCGGTCACAGGTGAATTCACTCGATCAGATGATTGACGTCATGCCAAGGCTTGTCCTTGGCATCCACGAGTTTCTATCCATCAATCGCGATTGAACCAAGCAAACTCGTGGATGCCCGGACCAGGTCCGGGCATGACGGCATCGGGATGCCATGGAACTGCGCTTGGTGCCTACCGCGCCTTGCGGCTGGCGACCGGCAGGCGCGGCTTGGTGCCGGGGTGGCGTTCGCCGACATTGCGCACCGGGCCGCGCTCGGCCTTGCGCACGCGGGCGAGCGCCTGGGCGACCAGGCGGTTGACGTTCTCCAAGCCATCCATCAGCCCCGGCACCACCACCTCGCTCGGCAACGCCTGCTGCGGCAGCTGGCGCAGCGCCGTCGCCATGCGTTTCCAGTCGCGCTGGCCGTCATCCTCCAGCATCGAGGAGAGGCCGAGCTCCTCCGCCCGCTTGGCGCGGATGAACTGCTCCATGCGCGGCTGGGTCCGGGGCACGATGACCGCGCGCTTGTCGAAGGAGAGGATCTCGCAGAAGGTGTTGTAGCCGCCCATGGCAACGACGCCGATGGCGCGCGCCATCAGATGCTCGATCTGCGCGTCGAACGTGATGGCCTCGACCTTGTCGAGCTTGTTGGCGCGCTGGATGAATTCGGCCTGGCGGTCGGATTGCATGAAGGGGCCGAGCACGAGGAGCGCCGGATAGGGCAACGCCTTGTCGTGCTCATAGGCGCGCAGCACCCAGTCGATGACGTCCTCGCCGTCGCCGCCGCCGCCGGTCGTCACCAGCAGATAGGGCGCTTCGATCTTCTGCAGCTGCCAATGCGCCGGCGTGCCCTGGGGCAGCGAGCGGTGCAGGTAGCCGGTATAGGTCATCTTGCGCCGCACCGATTTCGGCAATTCGATGCCCTCCAGCGGATCGCAGATCTGCGGCAGGCCGTAGACCCAGATCGAGTCGTAAAGGTCGCGCAGGGCCGGTACCGCCTTCTTGCGCTCCCATTCGGGGATCAGGTGGACGGGATCGTCCATGATATCCCTGAGGCCCAGCACCAGATGCGTGCCGCGCTCCTTCAGCATGCGCAGCGTCTTCTCCACCTCGCCGCGCAGGCCCAAGGGCTCCTTGTCGACGATGAAAATGTCGGGATCGAAGATGTCGGCGGTGTGCTGGATGATCGAATCGCGCATCGCCAGCGTCTCGTCGATGTCGATCAACAGGCTCAAGGGCGTGTAGTCGCCCGAGCGGAGCTTGATGACGCCGGGGATGCGCACGAAATCGACGCGGGCGCGGAAGTTGAAGCTGCCGATGATGGGCGAGCCGGTCAGGATGATGACCGACATGTCCTTGTTCTGGTCGACCAGGGAATGCGCGATCGTCAGGCAGCGGCGCAGATGCCCCAGGCCGAACGTATCGTGCGAATAGATGAGGACGCGCGCGTCCCGGTTCTTGGTATCGTTCTTCGGCACGCGCCTGTCCCCAGTCATCGGCGAGCGGGGGGAGTATGACATAGGGTTTTTCCCGGTGAAAAGTCGTGTTTTCGTGACCGTTTCGGGATGGCAGGCGGTGTTCCGCTGCCGCACCACGCCGCCAAGGCACGGATTTCATGCAGCTTTTTAGGACTCACCGCCTTGTGGCGCCAAGCCGCACCGCCTATTGTCGCAGGCGGGGGCGGCTGACCGGCTGGCGAATCCGGCGGGCGCGCGCGGGGCATAGAGGCGGGTAATGGAACAATCCCTGTTTCGCTACATCTGGCGCAATTCCTGGCGCGACCAGTCGATCATCCTGGTCATCGTCGTCGTCGCGCAGGTCTTCTACTTCATCTCCCTCGACCTGCCCAAGCAGATCGTCAACCAGGCGATCCAGGGCGAGGCCTTCGACGGCGGCGCCTACACCACCAAGTTCCTGAACGTCACCGTCGGCCCCTACGATTTCCTCGGCATGCCGGAGGTGACGCTGTTCCCCGGCTTCGACCTGGAGCGGCTGCCTTATCTGGTGGCGCTCTGCTTTTCCTTCCTGTTCTTCGTGGTGCTCAACGGCTGGATGAAGCAGCTCGTCAACACCGAGAAGGGCCGGCTCGGCGAGCGCATGCTGCGGCGCATGCGCTACGAACTCTACGACCGCGTGCTGCGCTTTCCCATCAGCCATTTCCGCAAGGTGAAGCAGGCGGAAGTGGCGACCATGATCAAGGACGAGGTGGAGCCCTTGGGCGGCTTCATCGGCGACGCCTATATCACGCCGGCCTTTCTCGGCGGCCAGGCGCTGACCGCGCTCTACTTCATCATGATCCAGAGCGTGTGGCTCGGCCTCATCTCGATCGTGGTGCTGGCGGTGCAGCTGGTCGTCATCCCGCTGCTGCGCCGGCGCATCCTGGAGCTCGGAAGGCGGCGCCAGATCACCGCGCGCCAACTCGCCGGGCGCATCGCCGAGGGCGTCGACGGCACGGTGGAGATCCATTCCAACGACACCTCGAACTACGAGCGCGCCGACATCGTCAATCGCCTGGAAACGATCTTCCTGATCCGCTTCGAGCTCTATCAGCGCAAGTTCTTCGTCAAATACATCAACAACATGCTGTCGCAGACGACGCCGTTCCTGTTCTACCTGATCGGCGGCTATCTGGCGCTGACCGGGCGGTTCGACGTCGGCTCGCTGGTGGCGGTGATCGGCGCCTACAAGGACCTGCCGAGTCCGGTGAAGGAGCTGATCGACTGGGACCAGCAGCGCCAGGCCGTTCAGATCAGCTACGAACAGGTGATCGAGCAGTTCACCCCCGCCGGCATGCTGCCGGCGGAGTTGCAGCGCCTGACCGAGGAGAGCGTCGCGCCGGAGGGCGGCATCGTCGCGCAGGCCATCGCGCTGCGCGACGAGGGCGGCGGGCGGCTGCTCGACAACGCCGGCTTCGAACTCGCCGCCGACGGCCACGTGGCGATCCTCGGCGGCAACGATTCGGGCAAGGAATCGCTGGCCCTGGTGCTGGCTCGTCTGGTGGCGCCCAGCGCCGGCACCCTGCGCTGGGGCGATGCGGATTTGGCCCATCTGCCGGAGGGCATCGTCGGCCGGCACATCTCCTATGTCGGCGACGAGACCTATCTCTTCCCCCATACGATCCTGGAGAACCTGGCCTACGGCCTGAAGCACCGGCCGATCCGCCCGGCGGCCTATGAGGGCCGCTCGCTGCAGCACTACGAGCGCCGCATGGCGGAGGCCCTGCGCTCCGGCAATCCCCAGATCGACGTGCATGCGGAATGGGTCGACTACAGCGCCGCCGGCGTCGGCAACGCCACCGGCCTGCTGCACCGGATCATCGAGCTGCTGCCGGTCGTGGACCTGGAGGACGATCTCTACCAGTTCGGCCTGCGCGGCCGCGTCGATCCGGACCGCAATCCGGAGACCGCCAGCATGTTCCTGCTGGCGCGCGCGGCGATCCATCGCCGCCTGGAGGAGCCGGACGTCAACCACCTGGTCGAGCCGTTTGACCCGGCGCGCTACAACCGCAACATGACGGTGGCGGAGAACCTGCTCTTCGGCACCGCGCGCGGTCCGGTCTTCGAGGCGGACTCGCTGCGCGACAACAAGCTGCTGATGCAGGTGATCGACGCGCAGGGCCTCAAGCCGGCGCTGATGGCGATGGGCTTCAAGATCGCCGAGACCATGGTCGAGCTGTTCGCCGATCTGCCGCCGGGCCATCCGTTCTTCGAGCAGTTCAGCTTCGTCTCCGCCGACGACCT
>JAEUKU010000020.1 GCA_016794075.1 Rhodospirillaceae bacterium | reverse complement strand
AGCAGCTTCAATTCCGGGCCGTGCTCGGCGGCGGTCAGCGCAAGGCGCAGCGGCATGAACAGCTCCTTGCCCTTGCGCCCCGTCACGGCCTTCACCGCGTTGGTCCACGCGCTCCAGGTCTCCGCGTTCCACGGCTCCGGCGGCAGCAGGTCCGCGGCCTGACGCGCAAAGCCGGCATCGGCGATCCGCGGCGCGATGGGGCCCTTCACCACCGCCTGCCAGGCAGCGACGTCCTCGACCTTCTCGACATTGGCGCGGGCGGCGTCCCACACCGCTTCCTCGATATGGCCGAGCCCGAGCGCGGCCAGATGCGCGCGTGCCTCGCCATAGGGCAGATGGTGCAGCAGCTTGGCGTTCAGGTGCCGCAACTCGTCGGGGTCGAAGCGCGGCGAGGACTTGCCGAACTTCGCGAGGTCGTGTGCCGCCACTAGGTCTTCGAGCGCGCGGGCGGGAAGCGTCGCGTCGCCTGTGCCGATGCGCGCCAGATAGGCGTTGACCGTCATCGGCTCCAGGCCCTCGGCGCGCAGCTGGCCGATCGACAGCGCGCCGAGACGCTTCGACAACCCCTCGCCCGCCGCGTCGACCAGCAGCGGCAGGTGGGCGAACATCGGCGCTTTCGCGCCGAGCGCCTCGAAGATCTGGATCTGCGTTGCCGTGTTGGTGACGTGGTCGGCGCCGCGGATCACGTGGCTGATGCCGAAGGCGATGTCGTCCACCACCGAGGTGAAGGTGTAGAGATAGCTGCCGTTCTCGCGTACCAGCACCGGATCGGACTGGCTGCTCTCGTCGACATGCTGGTCCCCGCGCACCAGGTCATCCCAGCGCACGTCCTTGGGCTCCAGCTTGAAGCGCCAATGCGGGCGATGCCCCTCCGCCTCCAGCTTGGCGCGGTCCGCATCGGTGAGTTTCAGGGCCGCGCGGTCGTAGATCGGCGGCTTGCCCTGGCCGAGCTGGATCTTGCGCTTGAGGCTCAGCTCCTCGGCGGTCTCGTAGCAGGGATAGAGCCGGCCCGCTGCGCGCAGCTTGTCGGCGGCAGCATCATAGATGGCGAGACGCACCGACTGGCGGTCGAACAGATTCCAGGTCAGGCCGAGCCAAGTGAGGTCGGCCTTGATGCCTTCGGCGAAATCCTCGGTGGAGCGTTCGAGATCGGTATCGTCGAGGCGCAGCAGGAACTCGCCGCCGGCCTTCCTGGCGAACAGCCAGTTATGCAGGGCGATGTAGATATTGCCGACGTGCAGCCGGCCCGTCGGCGAGGGGGCGAAGCGAACACGGACAGCCATCTTGATCCCTGAACCCCATTGCGCCGGCCCTTCTAGACCTTAGCCTTGAAACCATTGGTGATCGGATAGCGGCGGTCGCGACCGAAGGCCCGGGACGAGATCTTGACCCCCGGCGGCGCCTGACGCCGCTTGTATTCCGCCAGGTCCAGCATGCGCCAGACCCGGACGATGGTCGCCCGGTCATAGCCTTTGGCGGCTATCTCGTCCACCGTCATTTCGCCCTCGACCAGGCCCTCCAGGATGCCGTCCAGCACGTCATAGGGCGGTAGGGAATCCTGGTCGGTCTGGTTGGGCTTCAGCTCGGCCGAGGGCGGCTTGGTGACGACCCGCTCCGGCATCACCGGGCCCTGCGGCCCGAGCGCTCCCGCCGGATGGTTGGCGTTGCGCCAGCGGCAGAGGGCGAAGACGGTCATCTTGTAGATGTCCTTCAACACCGAATAGCCGCCGCACATGTCGCCATAGAGGGTGGCATAGCCGACCGACATCTCCGACTTGTTGCCGGTGGTGAGCAGCATGTAGCCGAGCTTGTTGGAGAGCGCCATCAGCGTGACGCCGCGGGCGCGGCTCTGGATGTTCTCCTCGGTCGTGTCGGCCGCGCGGCCCTTGAAGCTCGGCGCCAGCATCTGGCCGAAGGCCTGCATCGCGGGTTCAATCGAGATCGTCTCGTAGGTGATGCCGAGCAGCCTGGCGCAGGAAGCCGCGTCCTCCAGCGAATGAGCGCTGGTATAAGGCGAGGGCATCATCACCGCATGGACCTTGTCAGGCCCCAGCGCATCGACCGCCACCGCCGCGGTCAGCGCGGAATCGATGCCGCCGGAAAGGCCGAGCAGCACGCCGGGGAAGCGGTTCTTCCGCACGTAATCCTGCAGGCCCAGCATCATCGCCTGGTAGATCTTCTCCAGCAGCGCGGGCTCAGGCGACATCAGGGCGGGATCGCAGGTCCAGCCGTCATTGGTGCGGCGCCAGTGGGTGAGCGCGATCGTCTCGCGGAACATCGGCAACTGCGCCTTCACCTGACGGCCGCGATCGAAGACGAAGGAGCCGCCATCGAAGACCAGCTCGTCCTGCCCGCCGACCTGATTCACATAGACGATCGGCAGTCCGGTCTCGTTCTGCCGCGCCACGGCCATGTTCAGGCGCTGGTCCATCTTGTGGATGTCGAAAGGCGAGCCGTTCGGGCAGAGCAGGATCTCCGCGCCGGATTCCGCCAGGCATTCGGAGACGTCGGAGAACCACAGGTCCTCGCAGATCGGCACGCCGAGCTTCACGCCGCGGAAATGGACCGGGCTCTGCAGCGGTGCCGCGGCAAAGACCCGCTTCTCGTCGAAGACGCCGTAATTGGGCAGCTCGTGCTTGTAGCGCGCCGCCGCCACCTTGCCGTTTTCGAGCAGCAGGAAGGCGTTCATCAGCTTGCCATCGTCGAGCCACGGAGCGCCCACCATGATCGCCGGGCCGCCATCGGCGGTGTCGGCGGCCAGGTCCTCCACCGCCTGGCGGCACGCCTGCTGGAAGGCGGGTTTCAGCACCAGGTCCTCGGCCGGGTAGCCGGACATGGTCGCCTCGGCGCAGAATACCAGATCGGCCCCCTTCCCGGCCGCATCGGCGCGCGCCCGGCGCAGCATGGCGAGGTTGCCGGCGACGTCGCCGACCGTGGGGTTGAGCTGGGCCAGGGCGATTTTCAGTTCATGCGTCATGGGACTCCGGAATCGGCAAGCTGCGCTAACGATGACTTAAGCGAGATTAAGGATATTCGAGGCGCTTGCCACCGACTTCCTTGCATGCGCGGCACGACCTGGGTGCATTTGCCAGGGTCGGTTTGAACAGGTTCCAGGCAAAGGCGACGATTCCGGAGGCCTCATGATGCGACACCTGATTGCGCTTCCAGTGCTGGCGGCCCTGGCCGTGCCGGCTCTGGCCCAGGAAGTGACACTGGCCCCGACGCCGGTCACGGAACCCTTGAGCCAGCGTTTCGTGCTGATCGTGCTGGACCAGCCGGACCGGGACCTGGCCAAGGGCGATTCGAAGATCAACATGATGTTCGACACCCAGACCGGCCGCTCCTGGATCCTGGAATACGGCGCCAAGCCCAACAGCAACCAGCAGGGCTATGTCTGGATCGAGGTGCCCTATGCGGCGCCGCCTGGGAAATAGCGCTCAGAGCGGTTTGTACATCACCGTGGTCGGGTCCAGCCGGTCGCTGCGGGCGTCGCGGCAATAATCAGGGATGATGCCCGCCACCTGGTAGCCGAGCGAGGCGTAGAGCGGTTCCGCCGTATCGCCGGTACGGGTATCGAGGGTGATGAGGCTGCGGCCAAGTTTCGTTGCGCGGCGCTCGATCTCCGCCACCAGCCTCCGCGCGATGCCGCGGCGGCGGCAATCCGGATGGACCAGCAGCTTGCGCAACTCGGCGCGGTGGCGCTGGTTGGGGAAGGTGTCATGATCGAGCTGCACGGTGCCGACGATGCGCCCACCTTGCTCGGCTGCCAGCAGGACCAGCCCGCCGCCGCGCAATCCCGGCAGCACCTTGTCGCGCCAATAGGTTTGCGCCGCCTCCATTGCGAAGGGCAGCACGAAGCCGATGCTGGCGCCATCCTCGACGCAGGCTTGCAGCAACGCGCCGAATTCCGGCAGGCGCGCGGCGAGATCGGCGGCGGAGAGCTCGGCGATCGCGACGGTGTCAGTCATGCGGGCTCAGACCATGCATAGAACATAGCGCGCGCCGCTCTTGGCCGGCGTGGCGAAGGCGCTGGAGCCGGTGAGCTGGTAGCGCAGGCAGTCGCCGGCGTGCAGATCGTGGGTGCGCCCCTCCACCGTCACCTGCAGGTGGCCTTCGAGCAGCAGCAGGTGATGCTCCAGCCCGGGGCGCGGCGGCAGGTCGTATTCGATGCGGGCGCCCGGATCGAGTTCGCATTCCAGCATCTCGGCGGCGAGCCTCTGCGCCGGCGGCGAGACCTGGCGGCGGCGGAAGCCGATGCTGGCATCGGTCCAGACCGGCTGGTCGGCGCGGCGTATATGTGGGGCGTAGCTCTCCTCCACCATCAGCATCAGGCGCGACATGGTGAGGCCATAGGCGCCGCAGAGCCGGCCCAGCACGCTGGCCGTGGGGCTGACCTCGCCGTTCTCCAGGCGCGAGAGCGTGGCGCGGCTGACCCCGCTGCGTGCGGCGAGATCGTCCAGCGACCAGCCGCGCTCGGCCCGCAGGCCACGCAGACGTTGGGCGAGACGCCGGTCGATGCTAGCCTCTTGGAGACTCGCTGTTTCCATATTCGGGAAATTCTCCCATATCTGAGATACAGTCAAGGCTGGCTCGACCGGCCAGCCCCTCTTGCGCCGGACCACCCATGCAGCCCCTGTCCCGTTCCTCGCTTTTCGGCCGCGCCTGGCATTCGCCGGGGCTGCTGCTGGTCGCGGTCGGGCTGCTGCTGGGCCTCAACTTTCCGCTGGGCAAGCTGGCGGTGGGTGCCGGCATTCCACCGCTGATCTGGGCGGCTGTCATCTCCGCCGGCGGGGCGATCATCCTGGGTCTGACCCTGGCGCCGCTGAAGGTCGCGGCGCGCATCGACCGGCGCCACCTGCGCTATTTCCTGGTCATCGCGGTGATCTCCTACGCGCTGCCCAACGCCCTGGTCTATTCGCTGATTCCCAGGCTCGGCAGCGGCTATGTCGCCATCCTGTTCACGCTGTCGCCGATGTTCACCGTCGCCTTCTCGGCCGCCGCGCGGCTGCGCGCGCCGAGCCGGCTGGAACTCCTCGGCGTCGCCATCGGCTTCGCCGGCGCGCTGCTGGTCGCCACCTCGCGCGGCGAGATCGGGCGCAGCGTGGACTGGATCTGGGTCGCGCTCGGCATCGCCGTGCCGTTCAGCCTGGCGCTGGGCAATGTCTATCGCACGCTCGACTGGCCGGCGGGCGCCAACCCGCTGTGGCTGGCGGTCGGCAGCAACGCGATTTCGGCGCTGCTGCTGATCGGCGCCTCGGTGCTGGTCTCCGGCGCCACAGCGGCCGAGGCGCTGCTCGCGGTGCCCGGACTCGTCGCCATACAAGTCGCAGCAAGCGCGCTGATGTTCGCCCTCTTCTTCCGCTTGCAGGCGATCGGCGGGCCCGTGACGCTGAGTCAGATCGGCACCGTCGCCGCCGGCATCGGCGTCGTCATCGGCACGTTCGGCCTGGGCGAGCGCTATTCGCTCACCGTGTGGAGCGGCGTGGCGCTGATCGCCGTCGGCCTCGGCCTGACCTTGCGGGCCCGGCTGCGGGCCTGAAGCTGCGCGCCATGCCGGCGGCGATGTCTCCCTACAACGCTGGCGCATGGCGCGCGGCGCGATCGCGTCTTGCCGCGGGGGACGCCCCTGCTCCATGATAGGTCAGGAGAGCTGCGGTATCTGGGCAAGGCAATGAATGAGCAAGACCGGCCGCCTCAGGGCGGCGCTCTCCCTGTCATCCTCGGCGGCTTCCTCGCATTGGCATCGGCGATGGGCATCGGCCGCTTCGTCTATACGCCGATCCTGCCGGAGATGGTGGCAGACCTGCAGCTGAGCGCCAGCGAAGCGGGGCTCATCGCCTCGGCCAATTTCGCCGGCTATCTGCTCGGCGCCCTGGCGGCATCCCTGCCGCTCTTCACCAGGGCGCCGCGGCGCTGGATGCTGATCGGCCTCGCCTTCAGCGCGGTGACGACCGGCGCCATGGCCCTCACCAGCGCGCTCGCCGGCTTCATCCTGCTGCGCTTCCTCGGCGGCGCGGCCAGCGCCTATGTGCTCGTCTTCTCCGCCGCGCTGGTGATGGAGCGCCTCGGCCAGATCGGCAAGGCTGGCTGGGCCGGCTACCAGTTCGCCGGCGTGGGCGTCGGCATCGCACTCTCCGCCGTGCTGGTGGAGCGCATCGCCGCGCAGGGCCTGGGCTGGACCTGGCAATGGATCGCCAGCTCGATCCTCTCCTTCGCCGCCTGCATCGGCGTCGGCCTGCTGATCGGGCCCGCGTCGAAGACCGCGCCGGGCGCGGCAGCCGGCGGCAACGGCCGCGCGCTCGGCCTGCCGCTTGCCGCGCTGGTGATCTCCTATGGCCTGTTCGGCTTTGGCTATGTCATCACCGCGACCTTCCTGGTGCAGCTGGTGCGCACCAACGCGGCCATCGCGCCGATGGAGCCGGTGATCTGGGTCATCGTCGGGCTCGCCGCAATTCCCTCGGTCGCGCTCTGGTCGGCGCTCGGCCGGCGCATCGGCCCGGCGCAGGCCTACGCGCTCGCCTGCCTGGTCGAGGCGGTGGGCGTGCTGTCGAGCGTGTTGTGGATCTCGCCGCCCGGCGCCGTGCTGGCCGCGATCCTGCTCGGCGGCACCATCGTCGGCATCACCGTGCTGGGCTTCGTCGTGGTGCGGCGGCTGGTCAGCGGCAACGTCGCCCGCATCATCGCGCTGATGACGGCGGCGTTCGGATTGGGCCAGATCATCGGCCCGATCCTCGCCGGCTGGCTGCACGATTTGACCGGCTCGTTCCTGCTGCCCTCGATCGCAGCGGCGGCGACGCTCGCGATCGGCGCGGCGCTGGTGGCGCGCTTCACCGCCCCAGCGTTGCGATGACCTCGGCCACCTTGCCGGCGATCTCCTCCGGGTCGAGCTCGTTATGCGCCTGGCAGACGAACCAGGGCTCGCGCGAATCCGGCTCCGGCAGCAGGCCGTAATCCGGCAAGGCCCGGGCGATGGAATCGTAGAGGTCGTGATCGGAGCCGGCCCAGTCGCGATAGCTGCGCGGTGCCTTCTCGCGGAACATGATGCCGAACATCGACGGATGGCCGGTGAAGATGTGCGGGATACCGGCCTTGGCGAACACGCCGGCGAGTTCCCCCTGCAGCTTGCGGCCCCAATCGGCGATCTGCTGCAGCGCGTCGGTCTCCTTCAGCACGCGGAGCGTCGCCTCAGCCGCGGCCAGGCCGATGGGGTGGCCGGTGAAGGTGCCGCCATGCAGCACGCCGTCGAAGCCGGAGATGGCGGACATGAACGCGCGCCTGCCGCCGAGTGCGGCGATCGGATAGCCGTTGGCCATCGCCTTGGCGAAGGTGCAGAGGTCGGGCAGCACGCCGTAGAGCTCCTGCGCGCCGCCGCGGGCGACGCGGAAGCCGGTCTTCACCTCGTCGAAGATCAACACGATGCCGTATTCGTCGCACAGCGCGCGCACGTCCTTGAGATAGGCCTGGGTCGCCGGGATGGAGCAGCAATTGCCCAGGATCGGCTCGAGGATGAAGGCGCCGATGCGGCTGCCTTCCTGCCTGAAGAGATCGCGCAGGGCGTCGGCGTCGTTGAGCGGCACGACGCCGATGAGGTCGCGATGCGCGACCGGGATGCCGCGGCCGAAGGGCGCGACGACCGGCGCCTGGCCGCTTTTCGGATCCCAGCTTTCCATCTGCGTGCGCCAGAGCACGGAATCGAACATGCCGTGGAAGGCGCCCTCGATCATGACGAAGCCGTCGCGCCCCGAGACCGCGCGGGCGACGCGGAGCGCCGTCGCCACCGCCTCGGAGCCGGAATTGGCGAAGCGCACCTGCTCGACCCCCGGCACCATGGCGACCATGAGCTCGGCCACCTCGGCTTCGAGCGCCGTCGCCAGCGCGGTGACCCCGCCCATCTCGATCCCCTTGCGCGCGGCGGCATCGACCCGTTCGTCGCCATAGCCGAGGATGATCGGGCCCCAGCCGAGGCGGAAATCGACGTAGCAATTGCCGTCGAGGTCCCAGAGCTGCGCGCCCTTGGCGCGCGTCACGTAGAGGGTCTGCGCGTCGCCCCAGTAGCGGTAGGTGTCGGAAACGCCGAGCGGCAGCGTCTTCGCGGCGCGCCGGTGCTGCGCCTGGGACCTGCCGAGCTTGCGGGTGGGTCGGGCGGGTGGCGGCAGGTCCAGCTTCGGTGCGGTGGCCATGGAATCGTCCCCTTGCGATGTCACCTTGCCCGCCAGGGTAAATTCCTAGGGTTGCGCAAGTCTTAATAGTCATAAGCAAGAACAATCGTCGGCTAGGCCCTTGGATGGCATGGAAAAATGTCGCGCAATACCGGCGATGTCGCGGGACAATGCATGCGAAGACCCGTCATCTTTCGCCCGCTATCATGCGGGCCGGAGCGGATCATTTTCGGATGCCTGACATGCTGATCGCCCAGATTTCCGACACCCACATCATGCGCGACGGGCAGCTGATGAGCGGCCGGGTCGACACCGCGCCGCATCTGGAACGCGCGGTGGCGCATCTCCTCGTTCTAGATCCGCGCCCCGACGTCGTGCTCGCCACCGGCGACCTGGTGGATGCGGGCAGCGCGGCGGAATATGCGCGGCTGCGCGCCATCCTCGCCCCGCTGCCGATGCCGGTCTATGTCATTCCCGGCAACCACGACGCGCGCGAGCCGCTCCGCGCCGCCTTCGCCGATCACCTGCCCGCAGCCGGTTTCCTGCACTACGTGATCGAGGGTCATCCGCTGCGGCTGATCGCGCTCGACACGCTGGTGCCGGAGGCGCCGCATGGCGAATTGTGCGACGCGCGCCTCGATTGGCTGGAAGCGCGGCTCGGCGAATCCGACCGGCCGACCATCCTCTTCATGCATCACCCGCCCTTCGCCTGCGGCATTGTCGAGTTCGACCGTATTGCGCTCATCGGCGGCGCCGCGCGGCTGGCGGACATCGTGCGGCGCCACCCGCAGATCGAGCGTGTGCTGTGCGGCCATGTGCATCGCCCGGTGCAGGCGCGCTGGGCCGGCACGCTGGCCTCGATCGGCCCCAGCACCGCGCATGCCGCGACGCTCGATCTGCGCCCGGGCGTCGATTTCAGCTTCACCCTGGAGCCGCCGGCCGTGGCGCTGCACCACTGGCAGGGCGGCGCGCTGGTGACGCATCTGAGCTACGTCGGTGATTTCGACGGGCCGCACCCGTTCGATTGACCGACGCCGTCAGAGCTTCGCCAGGCGCCGCTCGTCTTCGGCCGCCTCGGCGAGCAGCCAATCGCGGAAGGTGGCGATCTTCGGCAGCTGCGCGTTCGCTTTCGGGCAAACGATCCAATAGGCATAAGGCACGGGCAGCCGGAACCTGAAGGGCCGCACCAGGCGGCCGGCGAGCAGGTCCCAGGCGCAGAGCGCGGTGCGGGCAAGCGCGACGCCCTGACCGTCGATCGCCGCGTCGATCGCCATGCTGCGCTGGCTGAAGACCGGTCCGCGCCGCGGATCGACCCCGGCATCCACTCCAGCCGCGCCCGCCGCCTCCAGCCACCGGGCCCAATCCAGCGGCTCGTCGATGTGGAGCAGCGTGTGGCGCGCGAGGTCGGCCGGCGTCCGCAGCGCCGCGCGACCCTTCAGCAGCTTTGGACTGCAGACCGGAAACAGCTCCTCCGCGCAAAGCCGCGTCACATGCAGCCCGGGCCAGCTTCCGTCGCCGTGCCGGATCGCCACGTCGGTCTCGTCGCGAGCGAAATCGACATGCTGGATGCTGGCGTCGAGGCGCAGGTCGACACCGGGATTGGCTTCTGCGAAGCGCCCCAGCCGGTGCACCAGCCACTTGGCCGCGAAGTTCGGCGAGGCGCTGACGGCGAGGATGCCGGATTTCCGCCGCTGCAGCAGGCGCTCGGTACCGCCCGCGATGCGGTCGAAGGCGTCGCGCACGATCTCGAGATAGGCCCGGCCGGCCTCGGTGATGACCAGACGCTGGCGCGCGCGCAGGAACAGGCGCAGGCCGAGTTCCTCCTCCAGCGCCTTCACCTGATGGCTGACGGCACCCTGGGTGACGGTGAGTTCCGCCGCGGCGCGGGTGAAGCTCTCATGCCGCGCCGCGGCCTCGAAGGCCCTGAGCGCGTTGAGCGACGGCAGGCGGCGGCCCACGCGACCTCCACATCATTAGAAAAAGTACGGATCGGCCGAGAAAGCATGCTTTGCGGTCAAGCCGCACACGGCACTATTTAGGCGCTCCGAACCAAATCCAGTCAAGACGGAGCACCAAAAATGTTAATGAACTCTCGCTCAGATGCCATCGCCGCCCGCCCGCTGGGACAGCGGCGCGGCTTCAGCCAGCTGGCCGGTCTGCTGGCCGCATGGGCCGCGCGGCGGCGCAGCCGGCGCGATCTGGCCGGGCTCGACAAACGGTTGCTGCGGGATATCGGCCTCACCCCGGGCGACGCGGCGCGGGAGGCCGCGGTGCCGTTCTGGAAGGTCTGAGGCGGCGGCGCTATTTCCGGAACAGGAACTCGCGGCCGATCTTCACGCGCTTGACGCCGTTGTACTCGATGATGTCGGCGGTGGCGTAGGTCTCGGTCCAGCGCTGCGGCAGGAAGGAGCCGGTGCCGACGATGTCGATCGGCGCATTGGCCTCGGCCATGACCTTGCACTTGGCGGGATCGAAGCCGGAGGAGACGACGATCTTC
>JAEUKU010000448.1 GCA_016794075.1 Rhodospirillaceae bacterium | reverse complement strand
GCGGATCGGCTGGGTGTCGAGATCGAGCCTGGCGATGCGGCGCGCATGGTCGGCGAAATCGCGGATCGGGTTGCCGATGGCGCGGCCGATCCAGAACGCCAGC
Source organism: Rhodospirillaceae bacterium (assembly GCA_016794075.1). Taxonomy (GTDB): domain Bacteria; phylum Pseudomonadota; class Alphaproteobacteria; order Dongiales; family Dongiaceae; genus Dongia_A. The sequence goes on along the minus strand of JAEUKU010000448.1, from coordinate 7,128 downwards.
AGCAGGGCGGCGATGATCAGTCCTGCCGCGAACGGGATGGCGCCGTTGATGGTCTCCAGCACCTGTGCATACCAACTCTGTGGCACGTGATAGCCGATATACCACGGCGTCGCGCCGTAGCCGGAGATGTGCCGGAAGATGATGAGATAGTCCCTGCCGTCGAGAGTCGCCGCGGCGACGCCCATATTGGTGGGGCGGGGGCGATCGGTGTCGGCCAGAATATCCTGCGGCGGCCAGGTGAGCGCCGCCAGCATCGGATCGAAGCCGGTGGCGATCTCCGGTATGGCGGAGTTGGAGACGGCCAGAGTCTCACCGAGCCGCGCCGAGCCGTGCATGATGATGGCGCCGGCCTCGGTAACCACGAATGGCACCCGGTCGTCTGCCGCCAAGGCAGCAAGGCGGATCGATGCGGCGCGTAGCGAAACCGCCGCGCCGATGGCGCCGATGAAGCGGCCACTGTCGCCGAAGACCGGCGCCACCGCGACCAGCAGCGGTTCCCCCTTGCCCTCCGTCAGGCGCAGCGGCCCGGTCCAGAACGGTATGCGGTCGGCTTCGGCCCGCTGCATGAGGGCCGCGATTTCCGGATTGCCCGCGAGGTCGACGGTCTCGGCGACATAGGAGCGGCCCTGCGCCACCGCCGAGGCCCAGACCATCTGACGGTTGGGGCGGACGAAGCCGACGCCGGATAGCTGCCGAACTGCGCCGACCGAGCCGAGCAGGAGGTCATTCAGGCGCGGGGTATCGGCGGGCGAGACATGGCCGCGCGAAATGTAGTCGGCGAGGAACCGCGCCTGGTCGGCCGCCGGCTGCAACTGGGCGTCGACCGTGTCCTTGATGTGTGACAGCTCCGCATCGCCGACGCCAAGCGCCAGGTCGAGCGCGTTGTCGAGCGCCGCCACGTAGAAGCGGATGCCGATGACGGTCGCAGTGATCGCCGTCAGGCCGCCGAAGGCGAGCGCCAGCACCAGCCAGATCGGCAGGCGCCAGCGGTGGCGCGACGCTGCGTGGGGCAAGGCCGCGGTCCTAGTAGGTGACGATCTTCACCTTCTGGCCCGCCTGCAGCTGGCCGCCGCCGTCGAGGCCGTTGAGCACCCGGAACCATTGCTCCTTGCCGTCGGCGACGGCCATGCGGCTCGCCAGCGACTGGATGGTGTCGCCCGGCTGCACGGTGACCACGCGGATGCGCTGCGGCTTGCTGTATTGCGCCGCTTCGCTGGCGTTGATCTGGCGGAAGCTGTAGGCGATGTCGCGGAAATCGTTGTCGTAGCGGGCGCCGAGATTGGCCAGCGCCAGGAAGACGAACTCGTAGACCTTGCCGCCCGGGTGACGGATATAGACGGCGCGGAGATTGGCGGCGCCGGATTTGGTGTTGACGCGGGTGTAGCCGGTCGCCGCCTCCATGCCGTTGATGTTGAGCGGCTCGATGCCCTGGAGCACGACATTGCCCTTGGGGTCGAAGTTGCGCAGCGCCGCGGTCAGGCTGCCGCTGGGCTGTGGCTCGGCGAGGCTGAGATTGCCCAGCGTGCCCTTCGGGCCCTTGATCGCCACCACGTCGGGCAGGTTGATGATCTTGTAGGCGCTCGGCACCTCGAAGGCGAAGCGCAAAGGCGGATGCACGAAACGCTGGCCGACGATGACGCCCTGGTCGGGATCGTCGCCGAACATGATGCCGTCGATCTTGGAAAGATAGATGTCGCGCTCCAGCATCGCATTGGGCGCGGCGCCGTCGCCGGCCTGGGCGATGGCACGCTGCACCCGGTCGATGGTACGCGGATGCGAGGCCAGCATGTTCTGGTCGTCGACCAGGTTGGGATCCTTGCCGGCGAGCTCGGCCTCCAACTGGGTCTGCGCACGGAGCGCGGCGAGGAAGCGGGCCGAGGCCTGCGGGTCATAGGTGGCGCGCTTCATGTAGCGCACGCCGAGCAAGTCGGCCTCGAATTCCTGGTCCTGCGAATAGCCGGCGAGGCGCACCTGGCCGTATTGCGAGGCGAGCCCGCCGGCGAGGTCGGCGCCGGCCTGGCCGCCGAGCAGCCCGCCCAGCAGAACCGCGCCGAGTACGCCGATCTGCGTCTGCTGGGCCTGGCCCATGCGCTCGGCCGTGTGGCGCGCATTGATATGGCCGATCTCGTGGCCGACGACGCTGGCGAATTCCGCCTCGTTGGTGGCCAGCGCCATCAGCCCGCGGGTGACGTAGACATAGCCGCCGGGCACCGCGAAGGCGTTGACGTCCGGACTGTTCAACACGGTGAAGGTGAACTTGACGTCGGGCCGTTCGCCGGTCGAGGCCAGGAACTGGCCGATCGAATCGACATAGGGCGCCAGTTCCGGCTTCTCGGTATAGGCGCCGCCGAATTCCTGCAGGATCTTGGGATGCTCCTGGCGCCCGATCTGGGCTTCCTGCTGCTCGGAGACGGGGGTGGAGAAGGTGCGCCCCGTCGCGGGGCTGGTCGCCGTGGCGCAGCCGGAGAGGAGCAGAGCGCCGATGGCCGCCGCCCAGAAGGCAGGATGGCTCGCGGCTTTTCGCTGGCGTGGTCCGCTGCTGGCTTCGGTCATGGCCTTCCGCTCCCTGCGGTCAGAAACTATCGTTCGCCGACAAGGTTCCGGTCTTTGCCGGCGGCTGCAAGCTTATTCTCCACCCGCGCGCCGCCCGCTCACAAGGCCGTGACGGCATTTGGGGGGTTGAGCCCGCCCCGGCCGGCACGTACAAGCAGGGGAACCGGTTTACCCCGTTACCACCAGGCTGGACCCCATGGATTCCCGTTCAAGGCCCGCGAAGGACCTGTTTCCCGAGATCGAGCCCTATGACAAGGGCTTCCTTGAGCTCTCGGCGCCGCACCGGATGTACTACGAGCAGTCGGGAAATCCCCTGGGCGTGCCGGTGGTCTTCCTGCATGGCGGCCCGGGTGCCGGGGCCAATTCCACCCACCGACGATTCTTCGACCCGGCCTTCTACCGCATCGTCATCTTCGACCAGCGCGGCAGCGGCCGCTCGCAGCCCCTGGGCGAGGTGCGCGACAACACCACGCCGCTCTTGATCGAGGATATGGAGACCCTGCGCCGGCATCTTGGCATCGAGCGCTGGTTCGTCTTCGGCGGCTCCTGGGGCTCGACCCTGGCGCTGGCCTATGCTGAGCATCACCCCGAGCGGGTGCGCGGCCTCGCCTTGCGCGGCATCTTCCTGTGCCGCAAGTCGGAGATCCAGTGGTTCCTCTACGGCCTCAGGGAGTTCGCGCCCGAGGCCTGGGGCGCCTTCGCCGGCCACATCCCGGAAGCCGAGCGCGGCGATCTGCTGGAAGCCTACTGGAAACGGCTGATCGACCCCGACCCGGCCGTGCACCTGCCGGCCGCCCGGGCCTGGAGCGTCTACGAAGGCTCCTGCTCCACCCTGCTGCCGAGCCCGGAGACGGTGCGCGCCTTTTCCGCCGACGCACTCGCACTGGGCTTGGCGCGCATGGAGGCGCATTACTTCCGCAACGACATCTTCCTGCCGGAGAATTTCCTGCTCGCCAACGTCGACAAGCTGCGCAAGATCCCCAGCTTCATCGTGCAAGGCCGCTACGATCTGGTCTGCCCGATCCGCAACGCCGACGATCTGCACCGCGCCTGGCCGGAGGCGCGCTACATCATCGTTCCCGATGCCGGCCATTCGGCGATGGAAACCGGCACCCGCGCGGCGCTGGTGGCGGGGATGGAGGGGTTCAAGAGCGTGGCTTAGGGCTTGCTCCGCTGCTGGATCGGCGCGATCATGCTTCACCAGATCGAGGTTGGTCATGGCAACAGCAAAGCAATCGGCGCAGAAGCTCCTCGACCGCCTGCCGGATGACGCCGGGTGGGACGACATCATGTACGAGCTTTATGTCCGCCAGAAAGTAGAGCGCGGCCAACAGGCCGTGACCGAAGGCCGCACGATCCCCCATAGCGAGGCGCGGCGTAGGCTTCTGGGCGATGAAGCTTGAGTGGTCCGAGCCTGCGCTCGAAGACCTGCGCAATCTGTAGACATACATCGCCAAGGATTCGCCACACTACGCAAGGATCTTCATCGAACACCTGCTGAGGGCGCCCGAATCGCTGGTCGAGTTTCCCGAGATGGGGCGGCAGGTCCCGGAAGCAGGGCTTACAAACCTCCGCGAGCTGATTGTTCAGGGATACCGCATCATCTATCAGATCGGCCCCGGCGACAGCATCGTGGTCTTGGCCATTGTCCATGGCAGGCGACGCCTGACCGGCGAGGAAGTCCCGGAGAGGAAGACAGAGTAGCACCCGCGTCGGGGCTACCGCCGTCGGTTCGGCCTTGCGTGCGGCAGGGCGCGCGGCGTCCCGTCGCCTTCGCCTTCCGGTTCCGCGCCGCCTTCGCCGTCGCCCTCGCCCACCGGTTCGGCGCTGAAGCCGGCGGCCTTGGCCCGCGCGATGGCGAGTTGCAGGATGCGTTGCAGCAGTTCCGGATACTTGATGCCGTCATGCTTCGCGGCGGTGGCGAATTCCTCGATCTTGGCGATCTCGGGGTTGGGATTGGCCTCGAGGAAATAGGGTACCCCGTCGGCTGAGAGGCGGAAATCGACGCGGGCGTAGCCGTCGAGCTCGAGGGTGCGGCAGATGCGCTTGGCCAAGGTCTGGATGCGCGATTTCAGCTCCGGCGAGAGATCCTTGGCCGGGCCGTGCACGATGCCGAGCTTTTCCTGGTAATTGACGTCGTGCTTCACCTTGGCGGTGGCGATGCGGTTCTGGGTCTCGTCCATGTCGCCGAATTGCAGCTCCCACACGGGGAGCACCTTCAGCCGCTCGTTGCCGAGCACGCCGACATAGATCTCGCGTCCTTCGATGAACTGCTCGGCCATGGCGTCGGTGCCGACGCGCTCGTGGATGAAGGCGACGCGCTCGGCCAGCTTCTCGTCGCTGTCGACCACGGAGGCCTGGGCGATGCCGATCGAGGAATCCTCGCTGGCGCTTTTCACGATCAGCGGGAAGCCGAGCTTGGCCGGGCGCTTCACCTTGCGGCCCATGGGGAAGACGGCGAAGGAAGGCGACGGGATGCGATGGAAGGCGAGCAGCTTCTTCGACAGCGCCTTGCCGCGCGCCAGCATCAGGCCGCGCGGATTGCATCCGGTATAGGGCACGCGCAGCAATTCCAGATAGGAGGCGACGTTCTGGTCATAGGCCGGCTCGCCGTGGAACTGCTCCAGCAGGTTGAAGACGACGTGCGGCTTCCAGGTCTCCACTTCGTCGCGGATCGGTTTCAGCTCATATTGCACGCCGAGCGGCTTCACCTCGTGGCCGAGGCCGCGCAAGGTGTGGATCACGTCGTATTCGGTCTTCCAGACGTTGATCTCTTTCTCGCTGTAGCCCTCGGCCGAATCCGGCGGCATGAAATCCGGGTGCATCAGCACCAGGACACGCAGGCTTTTCGGGCGGGGAGACTTGTTCCGCGCGCGCGTCACAGCGCATACCACTCCCGGCGCGAGGGGGAGTGCAGGGAATGCACCGTGTTGGCGGTCAGCAGCACCGTGAAATTCATCGCCAATTGCCGTTCGTTGCCCACCGCGCGCAGCTTCAGCTCGCGGCAGCGGGCGATCATCTCGTCCAGCACGCGGTCCAGCGCCTGCTGGTATTCGCCGGTCCATTTCGAGACCATGCGGCGGATCCTACCACGATTGAGGCGCAAAAAGGTTGACGCCGCGGGGGCGTTCCTGTGCTTCGGATCGTCGGAGAAGATGCGGCGCAGGTCACGGTCGTAGATGGTGGGCGAATCGACACCGTAATGCGCCTGCTTGCGGCTGTAGTGCTCGTCGAGCGTGCGGCGCAGCTGGTTCAGCGGGTCCACCATGGAACGGCGGGTGAGGAACGGCTTTTCCGCCGCGATCTCGCCCATCAGCTCGTCGACATATTCGAGCTTCTTCAGGGCCGGCCATTCGGCGTAGCGCTTGCGCCAGTCGGAGCGCGGCTTCAGCCAGACGGCGAAGGTCTCGGCGAAATCCTCGTCGGGATGGCTCTGCGCGTACCACAGGCGCAGATGCTGGACGTAGTTCTTGCTCGAGGGGTTGGGCCGATAGTAGTTCGGATAACGCTGCGAGGAACGGCCGAAGAATTTCTGCCAGCGCCGCCTGCGCTGCAGCTTGTAGGCGTGCTGCACCACGTGCCCCGCCTCGTGGCGCAGGATGCGCATGCATTCGGTCTCGCTGCCTCCCTCCGCCTCGCCCATCATCTTGCGCTCCAGGCGCATCAGCCGCGGGTGCAGGAGGTAAAAAGGGACGGCGATGCCCGGCGTGTTGTCCGGGCTGAACCATTCGTCGGAGATCCAGACATGCGGCCGGACCTTCACGCCGCGCTCCTCCAGCTCGTCATAGAGCTTCATCACGCAGCGCTCGACCCAGGTGCCCTCGACCGTGACGTGGAGGTCCTGCAGGCGCAGCTGCAGCAGCTCCTCATCCGGCAGATTGGCCCAGGCGAAGCGGCGGGACATGGCGGGGGCGGTTCCGGAATCCTGTCTGGATTTGACGTTTCTATGACCCGAGTCATGGGGGAAAAAGCGCCCGCTGGCAAGCCGGTTCAGCGCCACCCGCGACCATCGGCGGCCGACCCGCCAGACCCTGCGGAAATGCCTGCAAAATGGGCCTTTCCAGACACCCGAGCCGAGCGGCCGAGGGCCGGCGGAAGCGCGCATTGCCCGGCCTCCGGGCGAGTCCAGCCTGATGGGTCCGGAATGACCGGCGCCATGGCTTGCAATTGGCGCGCGCGGCGCCATTTCATCCAGATGCGGCCGCCATCTTGCGGCCGCCGCTGCGCATCACCGTCCCCGCTTCACCCGATCGGAGGCACCATGATCGCGATCTCCCGCCGCCTGTTTCTGGCCACCACCGCCGCGCTGGTTCCCGCCGCCGCCCTCGCTCCCGCCGCTCTCGCCCATCACGGCTGGGGCGGCTACGACACCGCGAAATCCTTCACCCTCACCGGCGAGATAACCAAATCGACCTATGAATATCCGCATAGAGCGATCGAGATGCAGGTCGAGGGCAAGCTCTGGCACTTCGTGCTGGCGCCGCCGTCGCGCATGCAGCGCCGCGGCGTGACGGCGGAGATGATCGCGCCGGGCAAGACCTGCACCGTCTTCGGCTATCCGCATATGAGCAAGCC
>JAEUKU010000441.1 GCA_016794075.1 Rhodospirillaceae bacterium | reverse complement strand
CTCATCCGCCATCGGCTCGCCGATGACGCCGGTCGAGGCGATGAAGATCTCCGACGGCTTGCATTTGAGCGCGCCAACCGTCGCCTTCACGCAGCGCTCGACCGAGGCGATGCCGGCCTTGCCGGTGAAGGCGTTGGAATTACCGGAATTGACCAGGATGGCGCGCGCCTTGCCGCCCTTCAGATGCTTGCGGCAGAGATCGACCGGGGCCGAGCGGGTCTGCGACCTGGTCAGAACGCCGGCGATGGTGGTGCCGGGCGCCAATTCCATCAGCATGACGTCGGTGCGGTTCTTGTAGCGGACGTTGCATTCGCGCGCGGCGAGGCGCACGCCGGCGATGGCCGGCAGTTGCGGGCTCTTCGCCGGCGCCAGTGGCGATACCGGATGCGACATGAGCTTGCTGTTCCCCCGATCAGATCAAGTCCAGATCAACGTGCTTATTGCGCCGCCGGCTCCGGCAGAGGCTGGCCGTCGGGGCCGAGCACCTCGACCTTGGCGTCCTTGCGCAGGGCGGTGACCAGCCCTTGCACCGTCTCCTCCGCCAGCTCGGCGCGGATCTTCTCGCGCTCGGTCTCGAAAGGCGGGGCCGGCTGGATGCGTCGCTCGTTCAGCTTGATGATGTGATAGCCGAACTGGCTCTTCACCGGCGTCTTGCTGATCTCCCCTGCCTGCATGGCGAAGGCGGCGTCGGCGAATTCCTTCACCATCACGTCCTTGGAGAACCAGCCGAGCTCGCCGCCATTGGCGCCGCTGCCCTTGTCGGTGGATTTCTCCTTGGCCACCGTGGCGAAATCCGCGCCGCCGTTGAGCTGCTCGATGATCGCCTTGGCCTCGTCCTCGGTCGCGACCAGGATGTGCGAGGCGCTGACCTCCTCCGGCGGGGGATTGTCCTTCAGGTTCTTGTCATAGCGCGCCTGGATCGCCTGGTCGGTGACCTGCTGCTCCAGATAGCGCGTCACATAGACCTGACGGATCGCCTGATTCTCGGCGTCGACCACCAGCTTCTTCACCTCGGGATCCTCGGCCAGATTGTCGGCGCGGCCTTTGTCGGCGAGGAGCTGCAGGCCGATATAGCGCTGCAGCAGCTGCGGGAAGATCTGGTCGATCTGGGCGCGCAGCTGGTCCGGCAGGTCGATGGCGGAGTCGATCACCTGCTGGCGGGTGATGTCGACGCCGTTGATGCGCGCCACCACCTGGTTCGGGTCGGCCTGGGTCTGGGTGACGCCCGGCTGGCCGGCTTCCGGCGCTGGGGCGGTTTCCTGGGCGAAAGCGGCGCCGGTGAGGATCGCGGCGAAGGCGGCCCCGGCAAGAAGGGCGGCGCGCAAGCTGGCTTTGGGCATGGCTTCGGATATTTCCTAGATCACGAGGGCGGGAGGGGGCCGGAACGCCTGTCCGATGCCGGCGGCCGGGCCCGCGAAAGGCCGGCATCATGCCCAATAAGCCCCCGTCTCACAAGGAAAAACCCCGTGATCGCGGGGCCCCGGGGATGGCCGCGGCACGGCCCCAGTCAAGTTGACTTCCCCGGTCCCGGCTCCTATCTGTTGCGGGCAAATCGACGCTTACGCATCCCACCGAGGTTTTCATGTTTACCGCCTTGGCCAAGCGGGTCTTCGGATCCGCCAATGACCGTTTCATCAAGGGTTTAGGGAAAACGGTCCAGGCCATCAACGCGCTCGAACCCAGCCTGCAGAAGCTCTCCGATGCCGACCTTGCCGCCCGCACCGGGTGGCTGCGCGGCCGGTTGGAACAGGGCGAAAGCCTCGACGACATCCTGCCGGACGCCTTCGCCACCGTGCGCGAGGCGGCGGTGCGCGTCCTCGGCCAGCGTCATTTCGACGTCCAGCTGATGGGCGGCGCCGTCCTGCACCAGGGCAAGATCGCCGAGATGAAGACCGGCGAAGGCAAGACCCTGGTCGCCACCCTGCCGGTCTATCTGAACGCGCTGCAGGGCAACGGCGTCCATGTCGTCACCGTCAACGACTACCTGGCCAAGCGCGATTCCGAGTGGATGGGCCGCGTCTACCGTTTCCTCGGCCTGACGGTCGGCGTCATCGTGCACGGCTTGAGCGATGCCGAGCGCCGCGCCGCCTATGATTGCGACGTGACCTACGGCACCAACAACGAGTTCGGCTTCGACTACCTGCGCGACAACATGAAGTTCCGGCTCGAGGACATGGTCCAGCGGCCGTTCAACTTCGCCATCGTCGACGAGGTGGATTCGATCCTGATCGACGAGGCGCGCACGCCGCTCATCATCTCCGGCCCGACCGAGGACAATTCCGAGCTCTACGCCAAGGTCGACAAGCTCATCCCGCATCTGACCGAGAAGGATTTCGAGAAGGACGAGAAGACCCGGCACGTGACCCTTACGGAAGAGGGCACGGAGAACATCGAGAAGCTGCTGAAGGCCTCCGGCCTGCTGCGCCAGGGCGGCCTCTACGACGTCGGCAATGTCAGCCTGGTGCATCACGTGAACCAGGCTTTGCGCGCGCACAAGCTGTTCGCCCGCGACGTCGATTACATCGTCAAGGACAACAAGGTCGTCATCATCGACGAGTTCACCGGCCGCATGATGGAAGGCCGGCGCTATTCGGAGGGCCTGCACCAGGCGCTGGAAGCCAAGGAGAACGTGCAGATCCAGAACGAGAACCAGACGCTGGCCTCGATCACCTTCCAGAATTATTTCCGCCTCTACCAGAAGCTGGCCGGCATGACCGGCACGGCGATGACCGAGGCGCCGGAATTCTCCGACATCTACGCCCTCGACGTGATCGAGATCCCGACCAACGTGGCGGTGAAGCGCGAGGATCAGGACGACGAGATCTACCGCACCGCCAAGGAGAAGTACAAGTCCATCATCGAGGACATCCGCCGCGCCCGCGAGCGCGGCCAGCCGGTTCTGGTCGGCACGGTGTCGATCGAGAAATCCGAGCTCATCTCCGAACTCCTGAAGAAGGAGAAAGTGCCGCACCAGGTGCTGAACGCGCGCTACCACGAGCAGGAGGCCTATATCATCGCCGAGGCCGGCACGCCGGGCGCCATCACCATCGCCACCAACATGGCCGGCCGCGGCACCGACATCCAGCTGGGCGGCAATCTGCAGATGCGCCTCCAGCGCGAGCTGGGCGACATGCCGGAAGGGCCGGAGCGCGACCGCCGCATCGCCGAGATCAAGGCCGACATCGCCGCCAAGCGCGAGAAGGTGCTGAACGCCTGCGAAGTGGTCGAGCTGGAGCCGGCCAAGGGCAGCAAGCCGGCCAAGACCGTCACCTTCCCCGGCGGGCTCTACATCATCGGCACCGAGCGGCACGAAAGCCGCCGCATCGACAACCAGCTGCGCGGCCGATCCGGGCGCCAGGGCGATCCGGGCCGCTCCAAGTTCTATCTGTCGCTGGAAGACGACCTGATGCGCATCTTCGCCTCCGAGCGCATGGATTCCATGCTGCAGCGGCTCGGCCTGCGCGAGGACGAGGCGATCGCGCATCCCTGG
>JAEUKU010000365.1 GCA_016794075.1 Rhodospirillaceae bacterium | reverse complement strand
AGGATCTGAAGCGGCTGCTGGCCTACTCGACCATCGAGAACATCGGCATCATCTTCATTGGCCTCGGCCTGGCGCTCGGCTTCGGCGCCAATGCCATGCCGGGCGCCGCGGCCCTGGCGCTGACCGCCGCCTTGTTCCACGTGTTCAATCATTCCCTGTTCAAGGGCCTGCTGTTCCTCGGCGCCGGCGCCGTGCTCTCGGCCACCGGCCTGCGCGACCTGGAGCGGATGGGCGGGCTGATCCACCGCATGCCGGTGACCGCTTTCGCCTTCCTGGCCGGCGCCGTCGCGATCGCCGCCTTGCCGCCGCTGAACGGCTTCGCCTCGGAATGGCTGATGTTCCAGGCGGTGCTGATCAGCCCGGACCTGCCGCAATGGGGCTTGAAGGTGATGGTGCCGACGGCCGGCGCCATGATGGCGCTCTCCGCCGCCTTGGTCGCCGCCTGCTTCGTCAAGGTGTTCGGCATCGCCTTCCTCGGCCGGCCGCGCTCCACCTCCGTCGCCGAGGCGCGGGAGGTCGACCGCTTCTCGCTGGCCGCCATGCTGGCGCTGGTGCTGCTGTGCCTGCTGGCCGGCATCCTGCCCGGCCTGGTCATCGACGCCATCCAGCCGGCGGCGCAGATGCTGCTTGCCGGCCAATTGCCGATGCAGGCCGCGCAGCCCTGGCTGTCCATCGTGCCGGTGGCGGAATCGCGCAGCTCCTATAACGGGCTGCTGGTCTTCCTTTTCATCGTGCTGTCCTCGGGCGTCACCACGCTGCTGATCCACCGCGTGGCGCAGCGCCGCCTGCGCCGCGCGCCGGCCTGGGATTGCGGCTTCCCCAATGCGGATCCGATCACGCAATACACCGCCGGCAGCTTCGCCCAGCCGCTGCGCCGGGTCTTCGGCACGCTGGCGTTCCAGGCGCGCGAGCAGGTCGAGATGTCGGCGCCCGGCGACACCGGTCCGGCGCGCTTCCGGCTCGAGATGCGCGATTTCATCTGGGACATCTGTTACGCGCCGATCGCCGGCATCGTCGACGCCGCGGCGACCCGGCTCAACCGCCTGCAATTCCTCACCATCCGCCGCTATTTGAGCCTGGTGTTCCTGGCGCTGGTCGGCCTGCTTCTGGTGCTGGTGATATGGCTGTGATCGGCGATCTCCTGGTGCAGTTCGGGCAGATGCTCGTCGTGCTGGGCCTGGCGCCGCTGTTGACCGGCTTCGTACGCAAGGTGAAGGCGCGCCTGCTGCGCCGCCGGGGGCCGCCGCTGCTGCAGCCCTATCGCGACCTGCTGCGCCTGCTGCGCAAGGAGGCGGTGGTGGCGGAGAATGCCTCCTGGCTGTTCCGCGCCGCACCTTACCTGATTTTCGCTGCCACCTGGGTCGCCGCCGCCTTGGTGCCGACCTTCGCCACCGGGCTGCTGTTCAGCTGGTCGGCCGATCTCATCGTCATCGTGGCGCTGCTTGGCAGTGCCCGCTTCTTTCTTGCTCTCGCGGGCATGGATGTCGGCACCAGCTTCGGCGGCATCGGCGCCAGCCGCGAGGTGATGATCGCTTCCCTCGCCGAACCGGCGATGATCATGGTGGTATTCACGCTGGCGCTGATCGCCGGCTCGACCCAGCTCTCCACAGTCGCCAGCCACATGATCCACGCGGAGGTGAGATTGCGCGTCTCGCTCGGCCTGGCGCTGATCGCGCTGATCATGGTGGCGCTGGCGGAAAACGCCCGCATCCCGGTCGACAATCCGGCGACGCATCTGGAGCTCACCATGGTGCACGAGGCAATGGTGCTGGAGTATTCCGGCCGGCATCTGGCGGTGATCGAGGCCGCGTCCATGCTGAAGCTGCTGCTCTATGTGTCGCTGATCGCCGCCATGTTCCTGCCCTGGGGCATCGCCGAGGCCGGCGCCGGCCCGGCCGCTTATGCCGGCGGCGTTCTCGCCTATGCGGTGAAGCTCGGCATCGGCGGCTTTCTGCTGGCGCTGTTCGAGATCTCCATCGCCAAGATGCGGGTGTTCCGGGTGCCGGGCTTCCTCGGCGCCGCGTTGATGCTGGCGCTGCTGGCGATGCTGCTCATGTTCATGACGCGGAGCTTCGGATGACCTCCTTCGTCTACGACATCGCCCATTTGCTCGCCGGGGGGATGGTGCTGGTCAGCTTCATGCTGCTTTACCAGGACCGCATGCACGGCCTGCTCAACGTCTTTGCCCTGCATGCGGTGGTCCTGGCGCTGTCGGTGGCGTGGGAGGCGCTGATCCAGCACGCGCCGCACCTCTTCATCACCGCGGCCATTGCGCTGGTGGTGAAGGCCATCATCATTCCGCTGGCGCTGCATCGGATCGTGCGGCGGCTGAAGATTCACCGCGAGGTCGAGGTCGTGGTCGGCATCGGCCCCACCATGCTGGCCGGCATGGGCCTCGTCGCGCTCTCCACCGCGCTGATGCTACGGGTGACGCCGGCGGCCGACGCCTTGTCGCGCCAGGACCTGGCCTTCGCCCTCTCGGTCGTGCTGCTCGGCCTGCTGATGATGGTGACGCGGCGCAACGCGGTCAGCCAGGTAGTCGGCCTGATGTCGATCGAGAACGGCCTGATCCTGGCCGCCGCCGGCGCCAAGGGCATGCCGCTGGTGGTGGAGATCAGCGTCGCCTTCTCGGTGCTGGTCGCCTTCATCGTCATCGGCATCTTCCTGTTCCGCATCCGCGAGCGTTTCGACACGGTGGACGTGCAGGCGCTCGACCGCTTCCGCGGGGAGCGGCAATGACCGCACTCGCGACCTTCCTCGGCGGTTTCGATGCCGTCAGCGCGGTGCTGCTGATGCCGCTTGTCGCCGTCTTCGTGCTGGCCTTGCTGCCGGGCTACCGGGTGACGGCGCTGCTCAACGTGCTGGCGAGCTTCCTCACCCTGCTGGCGGCGCTGAGCCTGTTCGTCGTCCGACCGGCTGAGGGGCAACTGCTTTTCGTCGACGACCTCAACGTCGTCTTCATCGCGCTCAACACGCTGGTCGGCTTCACCACCAGCCTGTTCAGCGCCAGCTATATCGCGCACGAGCTGGAGACCGGTCGCCTGACGCCGGCCTATCTGCGCTTCTACCACGCCATGTACCAGGCCATGATGTTCGGCATGAACCTGGCGCTGCTCGCCAACAATATCGGCCTGCTCTGGGTGGCGGTGGAGCTGGCGACGCTGACGACGGTTCTTATGGTCGGCATCTACCGCACGCATGAGGCGCTGGAAGCGGCGTGGAAATACTTCATCCTGGGCAGCGTCGGCATCGCGCTCGCCTTGTTCGGCACCATCCTGGTCTATGTCGCGGCCCAGCCGGCGATCGGCGAGGGGCTCGATGCCATGACCTGGACCATCCTGATCGAGCGCGCCGTCGCCTTCGATCCGGCCCTGCTCAACGTCGCCTTCGTCTTCCTGCTGCTGGGCTACGGCACCAAGGTCGGCCTCGCCCCCGTCCATGCCTGGCTGCCCGACGCCCATGCCGAGGGCCCTACGCCGATCTCGGCGGTGCTCTCCGGCCTGCTGCTCAACGTGGCGCTCTATGCCGTGCTGCGCTTCAAGATGCTGATGAGCGCCAATGCCGCGGCCATCGCGCCTGGACCCCTCATGGTGATCATGGGGCTCACGTCGCTGGTCTTCGCCGCCTTCATGCTCTACCGCCGGCGCGACATCAAGCGGATGTTCGCCTATTCCTCGATCGAGCACATGGGCATCATCACCTTCGCCTTCGGCATGGGCGGCCCGCTCGCCAATTTCGCCGGCCTGCTGCACATGACCATGCACAGCCTGACCAAGTCGGCGATCTTCTACGCCGTCGGCAACATCGCCCAGGCCAAGGGCACGCAGAAGATCGCCGATATCAAGGGTCTCACCGAATCGCATCCGGTGCTCGGCTGGGGCCTGGTCGTCGGCGTCGCGGCCATCGCCGGCCTGCCGCCCTTTGGCGTCTTCATGAGCGAGTTCCTGCTGGTGAGTTCCACCTTCGCCCGCGCGCCCTATTTGGCGGTGATGCTGGTACTCGGCCTGCTGATCGGCTTCGGCGCGCTGCTGTTGCGGCTCTCCGGCCTCGCCTTCGGCACGCCGCAGGGCAGCCTGGCGCCGGTCAAGGCGTCCTACGCACCGATGTTCCTGCACCTGGCGCTGGTGCTCGGCGCCGGCATCTATCTGCCGCCGCCGCTGGTCGCCTGGTTTCAGCATGTCGCGCGGCTGTTGGGCTAGGGGAGGGATGCGATGAGCGCATTGGGCGACATCCTCCATCGCGGCCGGCACGTCGCCGGCCACCATCCATACCCGCGCGTCGAGGTCGACGCGGCGGGCTGGGAGGATGCGGCCTTCCAGACCGCCGATGGCCGCTGCACCCTGCTGTCGCTGTGGGGCGAGGTGGATGGCGTGCACATGGCGCTGGCCGGGCCCGACGCAATGGAGATCGCCGTGATCAGCCTGCCCTGCGCGGGCGGGCGCTTCCCCTCGGTCGGCCAGCATCATCCGCCGGCCATCCGCCTGGAGCGCAGTATTCGCGATCTCTATGGCCTGGAGCCACAGGGCGCCATCGACGAACGCCCCTGGCTTGACCACGGACGCTGGGGCAGACGACGGCCGCTCGGCGCTGCGACATCCGATGCCGGCAGCGGCGAGGCCTATGACTTCCTCCCCGTCGAGGGCGACAGCCTGCACCAGATCCCGGTCGGCCCGGTCCATGCCGGCATCATCGAGCCGGGCCATTTCCGCTTCACCGCGAATGGCGAGACTGTGGTGCGGCTGGAGCAGCGTTTGGGCTACGTCCACAAGGGACTCGACGGGTTGATGCAGGGTGCCGATCTCGGTCGCGCGGCGAAGCTCGCCGGCCGTGCCTCGGGCGACAGCACGGTGGCCTATGCCACTGCCTTCGCCCAGGCGGTGGAGGCGGCGCTCGGCATCGCGGTGCCGCCCCGTGCGCAATGGCTGCGCGCCCTGATGATCGAGCTGGAGCGGCTCGCCAACCATCTCGGCGATATCGGCGCCATCTGCAACGACGCTTCCTTCGCCCTCATGCTGGCGCATTGCGGCATCCTGCGCGAACGCGTGCTGCGCGCGGCGGCCGCCGCTTTCGATCATCGCCTGATGATGGATCGCGTGATTCCCGGCGGCGTCGCCGTCGACCTCGCGTCCGAGGGCGCCGCGCAGTTCCGCGCCCTGCTCGCCGAGATTCGCGCCCGATTCCCGGCGCTGGTCGAGCTCTACGACGACACCACCTCGCTGCAGGACCGCACCGTCGGCACCGGGCGACTGGATCCCGCCTTGGCGCGGCAATTCGGCGCCGGCGGGTTCGTCGGCCGCGCCGCGGGCCGCGGCTTCGATGCGCGATCGCTCGCGGCACCGCTGCCCTATGCCGAACTCGGCTTCAAGCCGGTGACCCGGAGCGAAGGCGACGTGAATGCGCGCGTCTGGGTCCGCATCGACGAAGTCAATCACAGCCTGGCGCTGATCGAGCGCCTGCTCGATGGAGTGCCGATGGGCGAGATCGCCGCGGCCCTGCCATCTGTCGCGGAGCCGCGCGAAGGCCTGGCGCTGGTGGAGGGGTTCCGCGGCGACGTGCTGGCGTGGCTGCGGATCGGCGCGGACGGCCGAATCGCACGCTGCCACCTGCGCGACCCGTCCTGGTTCCAGTGGCCGCTGCTGGAGGCGGTGATCGAGGGCAACATCGTCGCCGACTTCCCGCTCTGCAACAAATCCTTCAACTGCTCCTATTCGGGCCATGATCTGTGAGGGGCTGGTGAGATGAGCAAGCTGCTGCTGCAAGCCCTGATCCTGCCGCCGGTCACCGAACCGGCGCCGAAGCCGGCCGCGGACGCCTTGGCCGAGATCGCCGCCAAGGTCGATGCCGCGGCCAAGCGGCGTCTCGGCCGTTCGCTGTCGATCCGCGAAGTGGATGCCGGGTCGTGCAACGGCTGCGAACTGGAAATCCACGCCCTCAGCAACGCGTTCTACGATCTCGAGCGTTTCGGCCTCCGCTTCGTGGCTTCGCCGCGCCATGCCGACGTGCTGCTGGTGACCGGCCCGGTGACCAGGAACATGCGCGAGGCGCTGGAGCGCACCTGGCGCGCGACGCCGGACCCCAAATGGGTGGTCGCGGTGGGCGATTGCGCGGCCGATTGCGGGCTCTTCGCCGGATCCTACGCCGTCGCCGGCGGCGTTTCCGCCGTGGTGCCGGTGGATCTGCACATCCGCGGCTGCCCGCCCAGCCCGATACGGTTGCTCGAGGGCCTGCTGGCGTTACTGGAATCTTAAGCGGCGCGCTGTAACAAAGCGGCGGTGGCCGGCGCTTGACGGTTGCGGCGCCGTCGCGCCATGACCATCTGGACAATTCTGGTCTTTGCGGAGAGGGCGTTCGCGTGGCGTTGAGAGAACGGAGTCGGCTGCCATTCCGCAAGCCGGCCGGATTCTGGGGCAGGATGAGCCGCGCGGTGCGGTTCCGGCTGATCGTACCCATGATGCGCAGCCAGCACTCGCCGGAACACACCGCCCGCGGCGTGATGGTTGGGCTGGCCTGCGCCTGCATTCCCTCGCCGGTGGGCCAGATGGGCCTCGCCTTCGCCGCCTGGGTGGTGGCGCGCCGCCTCTTCAGGTGGGATTTCAGCCTGGTCCAGGGCCTGGCCTGGACCTGGGCCACTAACGTCCTCACCGCCGTGCCCTGCTACTACGTTTTCTTCCTGACCGGACAGATCCTGCTCGGCCGCTGGGACGATCTCTCGGGCTATGAATCCTTTGCCGGCGCCTTCAGCGGCGTGCTGTCGGGCGAGGCCGGGTTCTTCGAGTCCGCCTACGACCTCGCCAGGATGGTGGTGCTCGATTGGGGCCTCGCCATGTATGTGGGCGCCGTGCCCTGGGCGATCTTCCTCGGTTGGCTCGGCTATCGGCTCGGCCTGCGCTTCGTGATCGCCTATCGCCTGGCGCGGGCGCGCCGGATCGCGCGCCGCTTGGGCCGCATCACCGAAGAGGCGGCATAGGAACCAGAAGATCGCGGCGATTGCAGGTTGCGCCAGCCGCGCACCATCGCCATCTTCCTCGCATTCGGCTTCGACATCGCGTTCAGAGGGCATGGTCCGATGCGGGAGGGTCCCAGACGGCTGCCATTCCGCCGTCCGGCGGGATTGTGGGGCAGGCTGCAACGGCTGTTGCGGTTCCGCCTCGTCATTCCCATGCTGCGCAGCCCCCATACCCCCGAATTCACCGCGCGCGGCGTCATGGTGGGGCTGGTCTGGGCCTTCACGCCGTCGGTCGGCCTGCAGATGCCGCTGGTCTTCGGCACCTGGCTGGTCTGCAAGCGTATCCTGAATTGGGATTTCAGTCTGATCCAGGGTCTGGCCTGGACCTGGGTGACCAACGCCTTCACCATTCTGCCCTGCTATTACGTTTTCTTCCTGACCGGGCAGGTCATGCTCGGCAAATGGTCGGACCTCAGCGGCTACCAGACCTTCATCCGCTTCTTCCAATCGGCCTTCTCGCCGGAGATGAGCCTCGGCGAATCGCTGCGCGCCATGTCGCGCATCCTGCTGCTGGATTGGGGCCTCGCCATGACCCTCGGCTCCTTGCCGTGGGCCGCGTTGATGGGCTGGCTCGGCTACCGCCTGTCGCTGCGTTTCGTGCTCGCCTATCGCGAGGCGCGCCTGCGCCGCATGGCCCGTCGCGCCGCGCGGATGCCGGAAAAAGCGTGACCCATACGGGCTAGCGGCGCCGGGGCCGCTTGTGCCGGCCGCCGCCCTTGACTAGCGTGCGCCCAGTTCGTTTCCGAGGGGTCTCACCATGGCGCGCCGCGCTTCCTCCCAAGCCCAGCCGGGGAAGGGCTCGAAGGCCGATCCGGCCGCCGAGCTCGCCCGTTTCCTGAAGGCCCATCCGGGCACGCTCCATGTCGATGCCTTCCTGCCCGACATGAACGGCAATCCGCGCGGCAAGCGGTTTCCGGCGCATGAGGCGGCGAAGATCTGGACCGGCGCGGTGCAGCTGCCGTTCTGCCTCTATTTCCTCGACGCGACGGGCGAGGATCTCGATCCCGGCGGACGCTCCGAATTGCGCGGCGATCCGGACGGCAATGCCTGGCCGGTTCCCGGCACGCTGGTCCCCGTGCCCTGGGCGCCGGAACCGACGGCGCAAGTGCTGCTGACCATGCCGGAGCAGGCGAACCAGCCCTGCCTGGTCGACCCGCGCCAGGTGCTGGGCCAGCTGGCCCAGCGCTTCGCCAACCGCGGCCTCACCCCCGTCGTGGCGGTGGAGATGGAATTCTATTTGATGGACCGCAAGCGCGGGTCGATGGGCGAGCCTTTGCCGCCGATCTCGCCCGCCACCGGCGCGCCGGACAACGCGCGCCAGCTCTATTCCATCGCCGGGCTCGACATCTACGCTGATTTCGTGCGCGACGTGGCGGCGACGGCGAAGGCGCAGAACATCCCCGCCTCGACCGCCATCGCCGAGAATTCGCCCGGCCAGTTCGAGATCAACCTGACCCATTGCGCCGATCCGGTGGCGGCCTGCGACCATGCCGTGCTGTTGCGGCGGATCATCAAGTCGGTGGCGCCGCGCCACGGCTTCGCCGCCACCTTCATGGCCAAGCCGTTCCTGGACAAGGCCGGCAGCGGCATGCACGTGCATTGCAGCCTAGTGGACGACAAGGGCCGCAACCTCTTCGACAACGGCAAGGAGGATGGCACGGCGCTGCTGCGTCACGCGATCGGCGGCCTCATTGCCACCACGCCGGAGGCGATGCTGCTGCTGGCGCCCAACCTCAACTCCTATCGCCGCTACAAGGCGGGCGCCCTGGCGCCGATGGCGCCCTCCTGGGGCTACAACAACCGCTCGGTCGCCTTCCGCGTGCCGGCCGGCGCGGCGAAGGCGCGGCGCGTCGAGCACCGCATCGCCGGCGCCGACGCCAATCCCTATCTGGCGCTTGCCGCCGTCCTCGCCGGCATGCTGCACGGCATTGAGAAGAAGCTGGACCCCGGCAAGCCAGCGACGACGGATGTGAGCGGCGAGATCGACCGCAACACGCCGTTCCGCTGGCACGAGGCGATCGACAAGCTGCGCAAGGCGAAGGTGCTGCCGCAGTACATCGATTCCGGCTACCTCGCGCTCTACGCCGACGCGAAGGAGGCGGAGATGCACAAGTTCAACGCCGCCATCTCGCCGCAGGAGCATGCGTGGTATCTGTGAGTCGCGCTGCTGTCGCACGGTCGGGCCGTTACTCCAATCGTCATCCCGGCCTTGAGCCGGGATCCACGCGGCAGCCGCACGAGCATCGGCAAGATGGACCCCGGCTCAAGGCCGGGGTGACGAGCGAGAAGCGAGGCGAAGTGCGCATGTCATGACCACCATGTCCGACATCCTTATCATCGGCGCCGGCCTCGCGGGCGCCGCGGCGGCGGAGGCGCTGACGAAGCGCGGGCTTTCCGTCACCATCCTCGAGGCGCGCGAGCGGGTCGGCGGGCGCGGCTATGCGCGGAATTTTGCCGATTCTGATGAGAGCCTGGAATTCGGCGGCGGCTGGATCACGCCCTGGCAGGAGCATATCCGCGCGGCCTGCGCGCGCCACGACATCGCGCTGCGTCCGCGCGCGCCGGTCACCGAGCGACGCTGGTTCCGCGACGGCGCCCTGCATCGCGACGCGCCGTGCTCCGAAGCCGAGCGCCCCGCCTTCGAGCGCGGCCTGGCGCAGATCGTCGCCGATGCCAAGCGCATCGGGGAAGGGCAGGCGTACGATGCCGCCGGCCGACCGCTCACGACGATCAGCCTCGATGACTATCTGAAGCGGATCGCCGCGCCCTTGTCGCTGCGCGATCTCTGCCGCGCCTGGTGGACGGTCAGCGGCAACGGCGATCCGGCGAAGATCCCCGTCTCGGAATTGCTCGGCAGCTGCGCCTATGGTGACGGCACGCCGGACAGCATGATCGAGGTCTGGGCCGACACGCTGGTCGGCGGCGTCTCGCTGCTGACCGAGCGCATGATTGCCGCTTCCGGCGCGACGCTCCGGCTGAACGATCCGGTCGCCCGGATCCAGGCGCGCGGCGACGGCGTGACCGTCGCGGCGAAGAGCGGCAAATACCAGGCACGCGTGGCGCTGCTGGCGACCGGCCTCAATCCGCTCCGCGCCGTCGCCTTCGAGCCGGCCTTGCCGCCGGCGCAGACCATGGCCCTCTCCATCGGCCATCTCGGCGCGTCGATCAAGGTCTGGGCGAAAGCCCGCAACGTCCAGGTCGGCGTGCTGGCGACCGGCGGCGGCGAGAGCGCCGGGGCCGGCCTCGAATGGATGCTGGCCGAGCGCGCAGCGGCCGACGGCAGCACGTATCTGATCGGCTTCGGGCTCGCCGCCGATTTCGATCCGGCGCAACCCGGCGCGGTGGCGGCGGAGGTCGCGCGCTTCTTCCCCGAGGCGCAGCTCATCGCCTATGACTGGCACGATTGGGTCGGCGATGCCTTCTCGCGCGGCACCTGGGTGGCGACGCCGCTCGGCGCGCCGCAGGCGGTGGCCCCGGCGACCTGGGCCCATACCGGACGGCTCGCCTTCGCCTCCTCCGACTTCTCCCGCGAAGGGGCCGGCTGGTTCGATGCCGCCATCATCTCCGGCCTCGATGCGGCAAAGGAGATCCTGAAGCTGGTGAAGGGGTAGGGCGGCCTATCGCCGCTCGACGGTCGGCCGCCGTTGGCCCCGCGCCCGCGAGGCCTGCGCGCCGCCGACCGGAGTTTCGGCACGCTGCCGCAGCCGGGGTGTCAGGGGCGTCGCACTCCTGCGGAAGCCTTCGGGAATCTCGATGGCGTCGCCATTTTTCAACCGGCCGGACGCGCCGCGCTCGCGCAGCGCGTTGAGCCAGGCGGTCAGCGCGTCGGCATCCTCCTTGCTCTTCTTGCCGCCATACTCGTCGGCATGGACGCGGAGCAATTCGCGCGGGCGGCCGGATTTCGGATCGATCGCGCGGGCGACGGTGAAATACTGGTAGCGCGGCCCGTATTTGCCGGTGCGCTTCACTTCGATGATCTCGAAGGGCGGCAGCTCTTCCCAGGTGAAGCGCCGGCGGTGAAAGGGTGCCTGCACCATCACGCCCTCGGGGTAGAGCGCGAAGTGATAGTAGGGGCTGCCGGGCAGCAGCTTGAGAAAGCTGCGGATCGCCCCCAGTGCGCACATCGCCAGGAAGGCGGCGGCGACCAGCGGCGGCAGCAGATTCAGCCAGTAATCCAGCCCCTGCGCGCCATCGGCGATGAAGCGCCGGCTCTCGCCGAATTCATCGGCGATCCAATACACGGCAAAGGCGGCGAAGCCGATCGACAGCACCAGCAGGCCGGCCTGCGCGCCACGCCGCGGCGTCAGGCGGATGGGCAGCTTGAGGGTGGCTTGCTCCATGGAACCCCTCCTGTTCCCAATCCTACAGCAAAACGCCCGGGCTGGAACGGGTCCGCTACTGCCGATCGACCGTCGGCCGGCGCGCGGCGGCGCTTGCCTGCCGGGTCACGCCGCCAGTCGGGGAAGGCTGCGCCGGCCGCGCGCTGACGGCGATGGCCGTGGCGCGGAAGGGCTCCGGCACTGGGACATCCGTCTGCGCATGCAGCCGGTGGTCGAGCGCCAGGTCGCGCAGCTGGTTGAACCAGGCAGCCAGCGCCTCGGCATCCTCCTGGCCGCTTTTCGCGCCGTAATCGTCGGCGCGGATGCGCAGGATTTCGCGCTGGCTGTTGTCAGGCAGCAGCTCGGTCGCCACCGTGTAGTGCGAGATGCTACGGCCGTTCTTGGTGCGGCGCTCGACCTTGATGGTTTCGAAGCCCGGCAGCTTGTCCCAGTCGAACCGGCGGAACTTGAACAGCTCCCTGACGGTCAATCCGTCGCTGTCGATCGCGATGTGATAATAGGGCGAGTGGCGCCGCATCTTCAGGATCGCGACCGCCATGCCGCCGAGCCCGACTGCGGCGAAGGGCAATCCGAACAGCGCGAAGGCGGCACCCGCCCAGCCGCCCTGCGGCGGCAGGCGGAGGGTACCGTCGTCGAGGTCGAGAACTCCCGCCGCGCCCGCCATCCAGACCAGCGCGAAACCGAAGAACACCATGAAGAACAGCAGCATGCCGATCTGCTGGCCCTTGCGCGGGACGAGGCGGATGGGAAGCGACAGCGTGAAGGCGTTCATGAGGGATCGCGAAGCCGGGACCGGGTGCCGGGCGCGATTATGCTGGGCTGGGGCGGAATTGGCGAGCAGGGCGACCGGAACGCCGGAACCGGCGTTTTATCCTTGGCCGCACTTGCGCTCCCACGCTAAAAAGGATGTAAGGGATCTGAGCCAGGGCTGCGGCGCCATGCCAACCCCTTGAACAGATTGATAAAAGTCAAACACAGGGATGGCCATGCGAACCATCAGCCTGGCGGGGTTTCTGTTCGCCTTCTGGCTCGTGCTTTCCGGCCACTACACGCCGATGCTGGTCGGCGCCGGATTGGTGAGCGCGATCCTCTGCGCGCTTGCCGCGCGCCGGATGCGCGTGCTGGACGAGGAGGGCCATCCGATCCAGCTCGTCGTCGGCGCGCTCAGCTACTATCCCTGGCTGCTGTGGGAGATCATCAAGTCGGCCTGGGCGGTGACCAAGGTCGTGCTGCATCCCCGGCTCCCCATCTCGCCCACCCTGACGGTGGTGCACGCCAGCCAGAAAACCGCTGCCGCGCGCGCGACCTATGCCAATTCCATCACCCTGACGCCCGGCACGCTGACCGCGGGGGTGAGCGGCGATGAATTCCTGGTGCATGCCCTGACGCGCGAGGGCGCGCTGGATCTCGAATCCGGCGGCATGGACCGCCGCGTCGCCAGGTTCGAGGGCGCGGCCTGATGTTCGCCGGTGCCGCCGCCGCCATCCTGGTCGCGCTCGCCTTGGCCGT
The DNA here is from genome assembly GCA_016794075.1 of Rhodospirillaceae bacterium. Lineage (GTDB taxonomy): Bacteria > Pseudomonadota > Alphaproteobacteria > Dongiales > Dongiaceae > Dongia_A. Next base: position 3,063 of record JAEUKU010000365.1, on the reverse strand, counting down.
GCTGCGCGCCATCAAGGGGCCGACGGTGTTCGACCGCGCGCTCGCCGGCAATACGGTGGGATCGCTCGCGATTCTTTTGCTGGCGGTGTTCGGCTTCCTCACCGGCCGGCCGGAATTCCTCGACATCGGCATCACCTACGGTCTCCTGAATCTGATCGGCACGCTGGCGGTGCTGAAATTCTTCCGCCACGGCGACCTCGCCTATGACCCCGAGGAGGAAAGGTGATGGCGCTGGCGATCGACATCGCGAGCGGCCTGCTGATCGCCGCCGGGTCCTTCTTCATCCTGGTGGGCGCGCTGGCCCTGTTCCGCCTGCCCGACGTCTATACCCGTGCCCATGGCACCAGCATCATCGACACCGCCGGCGCGGGCTTCCTCATCCTCGGCCTGATGCTGCAGGCCGGCTTCACCCTGGTGACGCTGAAACTGCTGTTCCTGCTGGCGATCTCCTTCTTCACCCTGCCGGTGATCGGCCATGCGCTGGCCCGCGCCGCGCTGCACGAGAAGATCGCGCCCAAGCTGGCCGAGGATCGCCGCGGCCGCGGCCGCAACAGCGCCGGGGACGGGGCCTAGGCGATGGAATCGCTGATCAACATGGTGCTGCTGACGCTGCTGGCGGCGACGACCATCGCCATCGTCGGCCAGCGCAGCCTCCTGGGCGTGGTGATCCTCGCCTCGGTCTACTCCTTCCTGATGGCGAGCGTGATGATCGTTCTCGACGCGGTGGACGTGGCGATGACCGAGGCGTCGGTGGGGGCGGCGATCTCCACCGTGCTGCTGCTGGGCGCCCTGCACTTGACCAAGACGCGGGAGGAGGCGCCGCGCCACGGCAGGCTGCTGCCGCTGCTGCTCTGCGCCGCGGTCGGTGCGATGCTGGTCTGGGGCACCCTCGTGTTGCCGCCCTTCGGAACGCCGGATGCGGTGATCCACCAGCACGTCGTGCCGCGCTACATCAACGAGACGGTACGCGAAACCGGCTCGCCCAACATCGTGACCGCCGTGCTGGCCGATTACCGCGGCTTCGACACCCTGGGGGAGACGACGGTGATCTTCATCGCCGGCATCGGCGTCATGCTGCTGCTGGGCGGGCTGCGACGCCGCGACCGGGCGCAGGATTCGGCGGCGGAGGACCAGCGGTGAATTTCGACCTGATCCTGCGCATCGGCACCAAGCTGATCCTGCCCTTCATCCTGCTCTTCGCCATCTATGTGCAGTTCCACGGCGAATACGGACCGGGCGGCGGCTTCCAGGCCGGCGTCATTGTCGCCGCGGTCATCATCCTCATCGCCATCACCTTCGGCCTCAACGCCGCCAAGCGGGTGGCGCCGCGCGGCCTGGTGGAGCGCATGGTGCCGCTGGGCGTGCTGATCTATGCCGGCACCGGCATTGCCGGCCTGCTGCTCGGCGGCAACTACCTCGATTATGGCGTGCTGCTGCCCGAACCGGTCTCCGGCCACCTGCTCGGCATCTTCGCGGTCGAAATCGGCGTCGCGGTGACGGTGTCGAGCACCATGGTGGCGCTGTTCTACGCCTTCGTCGAGCGGGGGTCGTGATGGAGGCGCTGCTCGCCCTGGTCGACCATTACAACTTCGTCATCACCATCTTCCTGATGGTGGCCGGGCTCTATGTCGTGGTTGCCCGCTCCAACATGGTGAAGAAGCTGATCGGCCTGTCGATCTTCCAAACCTCAGTCTATCTGCTCTATCTGGAGCCGGGCAAGATCATCGGCGGCACCGCGCCCATCGTCGATCCGAAATTCACGCTCTATTCCAATCCGCTGCCGCATGTGCTGATCCTGACCGCGATCGTGGTCGGCGTCGGCACGCTGGCGCTGGGCCTGGCGCTGGTGGTGCGCATCCATGAGGCCTACGGCACCACCGACGACGACGACATCGCCGACCGGAACCGGGACGAATGAACACGGTCCTGGCGCATCTCCCCGCATTGCAGATCGTCATTCCGCTGGTGGGCGGCCTCCTGGCGGCGCTGCTGAGGCGCGGAATCCTCGCTTTCGCGCTCACCCTCGTGGTGAGTTGGATCTTGCCGGTCATCTCCGGCCTGCTGCTCCACCAGGTGATGACGAGCGGCCCGATCTCCTACCACCTCGGTTCCTGGCCGCCGCCCTGGGGCATCGAATACCGCGTCGACCTGCTGAACGGCATGGTGCTGATGCTGGTTTCGACCATCGGCGCGGTCATCATTCCCTTCGCCCGGCGCAGCATCGATTTCGAGATCGGCGAGCGGCGGCAGGCCTGGTTCTATTCCATGTACCTGATGTGCCTCGCCGGCCTGCTCGGCGTGACCATCACCGGCGACGCCTTCAACGCCTTCGTGTTCCTGGAGATCTCCTCGCTCTCGACCTATCTGCTGATCGCGCTGGGCCGCGACCGGCGCGCGCTCGTCGCCGCCTTCCGCTACCTGATCATGGGCACTATCGGCGCGACCTTCTACGTGATCGGCGTCGGTTTCCTCTATCTGCTGACCGGCAGCCTCAACATGGTCGACATCGCCGCGCGGCTCGGCGCGGCGGAGCCGGAGCAGGCACGCGCCATCATCGCCGGCCTCGCCTTCATTACCGTCGGCATCAGCCTGAAGCTGGCGCTGTTCCCGCTGCATTCCTGGCTGCCCGGCGCCTATGCCTTCGCGCCGTCCTGGGCGACCGTGTTCTTGGCGGCGACGGCGACCAAGGTCGCGATCTACCTGCTGGTCCGCTTCCTGTTCTCGATCTTCGGCGTCGCCCTCGGCCGCGACAGCCTGCCGATCGCCGAGATCGTGCTGAGCCTCTCCGTCGCCGCCATGTTCATCGCCTCGATCATCGCGGTCTACCAGACCAATCTGAAGCGCATGCTGGCCTATTCCTCGCTGGCGCAGATCGGCTACATCATGCTCGGCATCGGCATCGCCAACCAGGCGGGGCTGGCCGGCGGCCTGGTCCACATCGTCAATCACGCGATCATGAAGGCGGCACTGTTCCTGGCGCTCGGCGCGATCTTCTATCGCATCGGCAGCGTGCAGATCGCCGACATCGCCGGGATCGGCCGCCGGATGCCGCTGACCATGGCG
>JAEUKU010000347.1 GCA_016794075.1 Rhodospirillaceae bacterium | reverse complement strand
GCGGAAGCGCGCCAGGATTCCGTAGCTGCCGCCCTCGGCGACGACCTTGGCCAGCGCCGCCTCGCGCTGCGCCGTATCTTCCGTCGCCGCGGCGACGAGGAAATCGGCCGAGGCCTGCAGCCGCTGATGGGTGGTGTATTTGGTCCAGCCCCAATGCCCGGCCACCGCCAGGACCAGGAGCAGCACCGCCCCGATCACCAGGTTGCCGTATTTGGTCCAGAGGGCCAGCGCCTGATCGCGCCGAAGGTCCTCTTCGACTTCGTGGAGAAAATCGGACACGCCTCGCCTCTCTGCCCCGCCCCGTTTCGGTATCCCGTTTTGTTGCCACCATCCTTGCTCCGACCGGTCACCGAGCCTCGCTCGGGCCTGGGTCAGCGCACGCAACCTACGGGATCAATTCATAAAATTCGCGGTAACATAGCGACTGAAACGGACGATGGCAAACCATCTCGGCCGCCGCAATCCGGGCATTCCGCCGGCGCTCTTAACCGGTTGGAACGGTTCTTGCTTCAGCCTGGGGGAACCCATTGCGGATGTTGGAAACCATGACCGGAAAAAGCACGTCCCACCCCCTCGCCCGGCTCCGGCTGGGCCTGGCCGCTCTGGCGCTGGCCGGCCTGCTGTCCGGCTGCACCACCCTGGCGATGATGCCGGCGGCGGCGGTCTATGCCGGAGTCGAGGGCATTTCCCTGAACCACACCGACAAGCTGATGTCGGACCATGTCGCCTCGGCGATCACCGGTCAGGATTGCAGCTTCCTGAAATACAAGGACACCGGCAATTATTGCCGCAGCGCGGCGGAAATCGCCGAGCAGGCCGCCAAGGAGCGGCGCGACCTCAGCGGCTACTGCTACCGCCGGCGGGGCATGGTCACCTGCTACGACAGTCCCGATCCGACCGCCAGCGGCGAGATCCGGGTCAATTGAGTCCGATGTGCATCTGGACGGGGGCCCGGGCTTTGGGCAGAATTTTCCAGCGTCCGGCGGGCGTGCCGATTCGGCCCGGAGCCGGAACAGGTCGAGGTGGCCAGAGCATGCGGGAGCAATGTCACAGCTGGTCCTGCTGAACGAGTACCGGCGGTCCGCCGGGCGGGTCTTTTTCGACCGCGCCGACCTCATGCGCATTCTGTCTGTCTACAGCCGCCAGGTGTCGCGCGGCCTGTGGCGCGACTACGCCATCGACCACCGCAGCAACATGGCGGTGTTCTCGATCTACCGCCGGTCCAGCGAGCAGCCGCTCTTCGCCATCACCAAGGTCTTGCTGCGCGGCGACCGCGACGCCAAATACGTGCTGGCCTCGCGCCAGGGGCAACTGGCGTCGAGCCGGTCCTTGGGCGAGATCATGGACGTCCTGACCCGCCAGCTCACCCTCGTGAACTGACCGGTTTGTCGAGCCAGCGCCCGGCTTCGTTCCGGTTCCGTCCCAGATCTTGAGCGAAACTGCGGCCTAATCCACAAGATTTTGATGAAACCACCTTGCCACTCAAGGTCTTGTGGTATGAAATGACTGTGGCTCTAGATATCGAGGGCTCGGAAAAAGCTTGGGTCTTTAGGAATTTGGAGGCGGGCATGGAATGGACCGAACAACGGATTGAGATGCTGCGGCGGCTGTGGGGGCAAGGCCAGACCGCCAGCCAGATCGCGGCCGCCCTGGGCGGGGTTACGCGGAATGCGGTCATTGGCAAGGCGCATCGCCTGGGTCTGACCGGCCGCCCCTCGCCCATCAAACGCGATGCCGCCGGCGGCGACGCGCCGAAGCGGCGGCCCGCGGCCCGGCGCATCGCCATGGCGCCGCAGCCCAAGCCAATGCTGCCGATGCAGCGGAGCAATCAGGCCCCGACGCACGCCGAGGCGGCACCGCCCGCCCCGCCGGCGCCGCAGGAGCGCCGCGCCTATCAGCCGCAACGTACCCAGGCCGGTGGCAAGGCCTGTTCCTGGCCGGTCGGCGACCCGAAGCAGCCCGGCTTCCATTTCTGCGGCGAGCCCGCCGAACCGGGCCGACCCTATTGCGGCACCCATTGCCAGCAGGCCTATCAGCGCAAGTCGGAAGCGGCGTAACCGCCGCGCGCATCCGCGGGGGGAAAGCAGGACCGGCGCGAGCGATCGCGCCGGTCTTTCTGTTGGGAGGTCAGCGCGTCGCGCTGGGAGTGGCGGAGGCCTTCAGCGCCGGCGGGCGGGCGCGCGACGGCTCGATGGCGCGGTTCTCGTAGCGGCCCTTCTGCAGGTAATGCACCAGCGGATTGGTCTTGGCCGCCATTACGTCGGGATAGGCCGCCAGATAGGCCTGCGAGGAGAACATTGGCGACGGATCGCGTCCCTCGAACCCGCCATAGAGCACGTAGTGCAGCGAGGGCGGCACGCCGACCGCGGCGACGTCGGGATATTGCCGCAGATACCAGGCCTCATGCATCAGGCCGCTTTTCAGCACCAGCCGCGCCTGGCGATAGGGGCGCATTTGCTTCTTCAGCCGGCCGAAGCGCAGGGTCACGGCCCAGAAGCCGCACATGATCCATTGCCGCATGTTGTAGAGGGCCCAGCGATGGTTCTTCGCCAGGCGCCGCAGCGGCTTGGTGAGGCGCCACCAGAAGCTTTCCTCGACCTTGCGCAGGCGCTTCAGGGTCTTCACGTGATCGACGCGCGCCGCCGCCAGCGCTTCCCTGGCTGCCGCCAGCGCGGCTTCGAGTTTCGCCGCCTGGCTGCTGTCGCGCACGCTCTGCAGCTGGTGCTGCAACTCGCCGAGCTCGGCCTGCGTACGCAGGCCGTGGCCGAGGCGGGCGAACATCTCGCGCACGTCGAGCGCGCGCGGCTCCACCCCGTCGAGGGCGAAAAGCTGGTGCAAGGCGGGCGGCAGGTCCAGGCCGATCCCGAACACGCCGAGGCCGGCGCCGTGCAGGAACTCGAAATGCGGATGCCGGTCGGCGAGGCGGCTCCAGAAATCGCGGGCGCCGCTGTCGGCCGCCGGATCGCCGATGCCGTGCACCAGCACCACGGCGCGCTTGGAGAGCTTGGGCAGCCAGACATCGTAACGGCGGACCAAAGCGTCGCCGTCCCCGGCCGCACCGCTCAGGTCGATGCTGAGAAGATCGATCGAGCCATCGTCGAAGCGCCCCGGCATCTGCTGGGGCGGCAGCGCCGCGATCTGCGAGAACTGCGCATAGCGGGAATCATGGTGGGCGGCGAAGGCCTCGGCGCGCGCACCGGCTTCCGGCCCCGACACCGCCCAGCAGCGGGTCGGCAATTGCAGCCGCGCCACGGCCTGGCAATAGGCGGCAAGGAAAGCGCCGGGCGTTTCCGTCAGCTCAACGATGCTGAACGGGCGCAGCGCGTCGACCAGCCAGAAGACGAATGGGACATGCTCCGCGCGCGGCGAGGAATCCATCCATTCGGCGAACCAGAACATCGACGGCGTGACGAAGCCGCCGCCGAGACGCGACCACCAGGTGCCGCCGCCTTGACCGGCCGCGGCGCCGCCGGGCAACCGCTCGGCGCCAATACGCGTCTCTTCGCTCACTGCGATTCCATCCCCAGAAACGGCCCCGAAAGCCCGAACCAATTTCAGGATATTGGCTAGGAATGCAAGCGGCTTCGGTGTGACCTTTTCGAGTCATTCCCCGCGGCCACCCAAGGAACCCGGAGCCGGCCTCGCGGCATCCCGCTTAACCTTTTGACGCAGCTGGGTAAATCTTCGCCCGGGCCAGCTGGGCGAAAACCTGCCGCGACGCTGTGATCCGGGCCATACCCCGATCGGCGCGGCGCCCTTTATCACGGCGGCAGAACCACCGCGACGGAAGGACACCACCATGACCTATTTGCAGTTCGAGTTTCCCTATGCCGGCCCCTGGGGGGCGGAGATGGCGGCGCGGCTGGAGGGCCTGGCCCATCAGATCGCGGCGGAAGACGGCCTCACCTGGAAGATCTGGACCGAGAACCGGGAAGCCGGGCGCGCCGGCGGCATCTACCAGTTCCAGGACATGGACGCCGCCGAGGCCTATCGCCGGAAATACGTCGAGCGGCTCTCGGGCCTCGGCATCCGGGACATCGCCACGCGGTATTTTGAGGCCAACACGGCGCTTTCCCGCATCACCCGCGCGCCGATCTGATCCCCGATCCGGCTCCAGGCCATCTCATCCGCCTCGGGTGCGGAGCCGCGTTGCCTGCAGGGGCGGCAGGCGATAAACCCGGATGTGACTGCTTCTTTCAGCAGCACGTCCGGAGAGGCACATGGATCTGGCGATAGGGATTGCCGCTTTCGCGGCGGCGTTGGGCTGCGGCGCGGTCGGCGGCGTGTTCTTCGCCTTCTCCAGTTTCGTGATGCCGGCTCTGGCACGCCTGCCAACGCCGCAGGGCATCGCCGCGATGCAGGCGATCAACGTGGCGGCGGTGACCCCGGCCTTCATGACCGCCTTGTTCGGCAGCGGCCTGCTCTGCCTCCTGCTGGCGATCGGCGCCGTCCTGCGCGGGCCGTCCGGCGGCCTCGCCTGGATGCTGGCCGGAAGCCTGCTCTACCTCGCCGGCGCGATCGGCGTGACCATGCTGTGCAACGTGCCGCGCAACAATCGGCTGGCGGCGCTTGATCCCACCAGTTCCGCTGCCGACGCTTCCTGGCGCGCCTATCTGCAAGGCTGGACGGCGTGGAACCACCTGCGCGCCGCGGCGGCGCTGGCGGCCGCCGGTTGCTTCATCGCCGCGCTGGCCTGACGGTTCTTCGGGCAAGGACCCTGAAGGCGACCTCGGCGCTTCGCCGTTGAAATTTGCGGCCGTTGCCTGTCGGATTCCCCGGCGATCATTCGTCCTAGGCATAACCGGAGTGTCCCATGCTTTACGCCATTCTTTGCTACAACTCGGAAGACCT